>JAUYMC010000152.1 GCA_030699545.1 Gemmatimonadales bacterium
GGGCATTCTCGAGGTAACAGACGCCGCGGAAGCGGTCCTGCTCTTTGGCGGCAAAGCGGCGGGCCAGCGCCTCCAGCAAGGCGCTCAGAACTTTCAGGACGAATTGCGTCGCCGCCGCGAGCGCGCCGTGCATGTCGTTGCGGTGTTCCACCGACACCAATACCAGCGGCGGCTGCAGCGACACGGAGGCGACGGAGCTGGCCGTCATGCCGACCGGATCGCCCCCCCCTCCGGTCGGCGAGCGCGTGGTTACCACCGTCACGCCGGTCGCGAAGCGGCCGAGCAGCTGGCGAAACTGCGACGGCTCGACGCCGTGCTGTGTCACAGGAGTACGCGCGCGAGCACGGCGGGCGAGAGCGCGCGGCGCGCGGGGATCGTGTTGCCGGTCGCGCGGACGAACAGATCCGCGAGCTCCGGCCGCCGCGCCAGCCGGCGGATGGCGCGCTCTGCGAGCGCCGGCCAGCCGATGCCGATGGCGATCAGACGCTCGAGCAGCCACTTGCCGGTGAACTCGCGCCGCCGCGCGCGCGCGTAGGCAGCGAGCGGCTTGTCGCCGATCAGCGTCGCGGCCGCCAGCTCGGCGCCCCGCAGCGCGCTGTAGATCCCCTGACCGGTGAACGGATCGAAGAAGTCGGCGGCGTCGCCGACCAGCAGCGCGCCGCCTTCGGGCGCGACCGGCCGGTGCGACCATTGCGCGAAGGGGCCGGTCGCGAGCAGCCCGCGGACCAGACGGCGGCGGTCGAAACGCCCGGCCAGACGGGGGAAATGCGCGAGGGCATCGAAGAAATGGTCGACGCCGCGATGCGCCGCCGCGTGACGCGCCGGCACCACCAGGGCGACGGTCGTCAGCCCGTCGCCGATCGGTCCGAGTCCCACGTACGCCCCCGTATCGCCCACATGCATCTCGCCCATGTCGATCACATCCCGCGCGTCGCTGACGTGCGCCGTGAACGCCACGCGGCGAGGGTAGGAGTGGCGCACCAACCCCAGCCGCCGAGCGACGATCGAGTGGAGGCCGTCGGCGCCCACCACGACCGGCGCGCGGTACTGCTCCCGGCTCCCTGCTCCCATTCTCGTAGCGATGACGCCGGATATCCGCTCCCCGTCGCTCACCAGCTCCTCGACCTTGATGCCTTCCCGCACCTCCGCGCCGGCCCGCTCGGCGGCGCGGCGCAGGATCAGGTCGAAGCGGGTGCGGGGCAGGGCGTAGCTGAACGTCAGGAAGCGGCCGGTCGCGGCCACGCCGCTGGGAGCGACGATCTGCATCCCGTTCAGACGGGCGGGCGCCGCGGCGGCGACCTCCTCGAGGACGCCGTCGCCCAGCCGGGCGAGGACGCTCGTCGTCTGAGGGCTCAGGTATTCCGAGCAGGGCTTGTCGCGGGGAAAGCGGGCGCGGTCGAGCAGCAGGACGCGGGCGCCGGCGCGGGCGAGCAGCATCGCGGTGGTGGACCCCGCGGGCCCGGCGCCGGCGATCACGGCGTCCCAGTCACCCCGCACTCAACTGATCCGGTCGAAGCGGGTCCCGCCGAGCAGCAGGTCGCCGCCCGAGAACGCCACGGAAAAAGTGGAGGGGACCGACGAACCCTGGAATGTCACGGTGACACTCGACCCGCCGCCGCTCAGGACGTAGGTGCAGGGAATGCGCTCGGTCGTCTCGTCTCCGCCGCCCGGCCCGACGATGGTTTGGATCCGGGTGCGCACGCAGGAGCGGTCGGACCCGAAGCTCCAGCGCACGTCGAAGACGACCGTCTCGCCGCTCGAGAGCACCAGCGAGCTGAGATTGCGCCACACGCCGACGAGCGTGGCGGCCCCACCGCCGGCACCACCGCCGGTCCCCCCGCCCCCCCCACCGGTTTGGCCGTAGCCGACGACGCGCAGGCCGCTGTCGCACGCCAGCGCGCCCGCGAGCAGGAGCGCGCCTAGCGCGCCACGGTCCACGCGATTGCCGCGCCTGCGGTGGTCGCCGCCAGATTGACCGCGTCGTTGTCGAGCCACGCGAACCCCCGGTCCAGACGCACTCCACGCTCGTCGCCTTGCAGCGTTGCCCCGATGAGGGAGTCTATCAGCATCCCGCCGATTCCGGCGGCCGCGACGGCGGCCCAGGGCCGGCTGGTATCCAGGAGCGCAGCCAGGCCAGCCATGAGCGCGGCTCCCGCCACTCCCCCCACCGTGCCCAGCGCCGTCATACCCCCGGACGTGCCCGGCGGGACCATCTGTCTCGTGGTGATGAGGCGCGGCGGGGTGCGGGACCGGCTGCCGATTTCGGTGGCCCAGGTGTCTGATGTCGCCGCGGCGAGCGCTCCGGCGAAGGCCGGCCAGGAGCCCAGCGCCGCCGCCAGCGCGGCCACGCCGCCGTTCGCGAGGACCTGTCGGGCCGTGCGTTTGGGGCTGGCTCGACTGATGGCGCTCGAAGTCACAAAAAAAGCGAGGAGCAACACGCCGCCTCGCCATCCCAACCCCCAGACGGTGGCGCCGCCGACGGCGAGCGCCGCCAGGGCCCCGCCGCCGGTCAACCACTTCACGCGACGCTCACTCCCCGAACAGCTCGCGCAGCACGCGGCGCTTGAGTTCGGCTGGCGCGCCCTGGGTGCGGCACCGCGCCCGGAGGAACTTGAGGAACAGCTCCTCGAAGTCGAACTGTTCGCCGCAGGGCGGGCAGTCCTCCAGATGGTCGCGGATCTGCCGCTCCAGCTCAGGCGTGAGCTCGCGGTCGAGGAATTCGTACAGGTGCTCGACGCACTCGCGACAGTTCATGCCGGTGTTCCTTTGATGTAGCCCTGGCCGACGGCGTAGTCGTACAGTTTGCCCTGCAGCAGCTGGCGCGCCCGGAACAGCCGCGACTTTACCGTGCCGACCGGGACCTCGAGGATGCCCGCGATTTCCTGGTAGGACAGCCCTTCCACGTCGCTCAGCACGAGCGTTTCGCGAAACGCTTCGGGCAGCTCGTCGATGGCGCGCAGCACCTCGTCGTCCACGATGCGATCGAAGAACGCTCCCTGCGGATCGTCGTCCTGGATCTCGGAGAAGACGGCGAACGGCTCGATCGCGTCGATGTCGGTCGTTTCGGGGTGCCGGGCGCGGCGGCGGTACTCATTAATGAAGGCGTGCCGGAGGATCGTCAGCAGCCAGGCCTTCGCGTTGGTGCCCTGTTGATACTGGTCCCACGCGCGGTACGCCTTGAGCATCGCTTCCTGGACGAGGTCGTCGGCGTCGGAGCCGTTGCCGGTGAGCCGCAGCGCCACGCGGTACAGGACGTCGAGGTGGACCAGCGCCTCGCGCTCGAAGCTCGCCCGCTTCTCATCCATGATGTGGAAGGCTCGCGCGCCCTCCCGAGTTCCGCAATAGGGTGAGGCGTGCTAGGTTACGCGCGCCGTGGTGCACAGCATCGTCCCGCTCGCCGTTCTCGAGGCGGTCAAGAATCTCGACACCCCCGTCGAGGACGGGCTCACCGAGTTCGCCGAGGAGCTGCTGGTCAAACGTCTCGGGCTCTCGCCCACCGTCGCCATGCAGCTCGCGGAGTTCGAGCAGCTCGTGCGCAAGGACGCGCGCGTGGCGCCGGCGCACGTGGAGGCGTTGCTCCGGCTGGTGGGGCGCCGGCCCGACGCCGATCTCGTCTTCGCCGACGCCGGCCGCCGCGCGGCGCGGCGCGCCGTCCGGCGGCTGTCGAGCCTGTCGCGCTTCGC
>JAUYMC010000282.1 GCA_030699545.1 Gemmatimonadales bacterium
CTCGCGGTCCTCGCCATCTGCGCCGTCGTGTTTGCGGCCGGGCTCGCGCGCGGTGAGCCGCCGCTCCTCATCTTCCTGACCGCCGTGAGCCTCGCCGTGGCCGCGATCCCCGAGGCCCTGCCGGCCGTGGTCACGATCTCGCTCGCGCTCGGCGCCCGGAAGATGGTCGCCAAGAAGGCGCTGGTGCGGAAGCTCCCTGCCGTGGAGACGCTGGGCTCCGTAACCTACATCTGCTCCGACAAGACCGGCACGCTCACCATGAACCGGATGCGTGTCGAGGAGTGGTACTGCAACGACGCGGTCGAGCGGGCTCCCGCATCGGGGGGGCCGTGGGCCGAGCTGCTCCTCGCCATGGCCCTCAGCAACGACGCCGGTCCCGACGCGGCGGGCACGATCATCGGCGACCCGACAGAGGTGGCCCTCTACCTGGCCGCCCGGGACGCCGGCGTCGAGAAGCCCAAAGAGGAGCCGCAGTTCGCGCGAGTCGCCGAGCTTCCCTTCGACTCCGAGCGCAAGTGCATGACGACGCTTCATCGCCAGTCGGCGGGCGGCTTCATCTCCTTCACGAAGGGCGCAGTCGAGGCGGTCCTCGAGCGCTCCACCGAGGTCCTCACCTCGGCCGGCCCGCGCGAGGTCCGGCACCAGGAGCTGCTCGAGGTCGCAGAGCGTATGGCGGCCGACGGGCTCCGGGTGCTCGCCGTGGGCCTGCGCCGGTGGGCGGCCCTGCCCACCTCCGTCAGTCCCGAGTCGGTCGAGCGCGACCTCACGCTCCTCGGCTTCGTCGGCATCATGGACCCGCCGCGCGAGGAGGCGCGCGAGGCCGTCGCCACCTGTCGAGCGGCCGGCATCGTCCCGGTGATGATCACCGGCGACCACGCGCTGACGGCCCGGGCAATCGCCCGGCGGCTCGGCATCCTTGACGACGACGGCGCCGCGGTCATGACGGGGCCCGAGCTTGCCGCGCTCCCCCTCGATGCGTTCGAGGAACGCGTGAAGCAAGTGCGCGTGTACGCGCGCGTCGCGCCCGAGCAGAAGCTAAAGATCGTCACGGCCCTCCAGGACCAGGGAGAGTTCGTCGCCATGACCGGCGACGGCGTCAACGACGCGCCCGCGCTGAAGCGGGCCGACATCGGCGTGGCCATGGGCGTCACGGGAACCGACGTGGCGAAGGAATCGAGCGCCATGATCCTCCTCGACGACAACTTCGCCACCATCGTCCGCGCCGTGCGCGAAGGGCGCAAGATCTACGACAATCTCAGGCGGTTCATCAAATACGCCCTGGCGACCAACTCCGGGGAGATCTGGACTATCTTTCTGGCCCCGTTCCTCGGCCTACCGATCCCGTTGCTGCCGATCCAGATCCTCTGGATCAATCTCGTCACCGACGGTCTGCCGGGTCTCGCGCTGTCGGTCGAGCCCGAGGAGCCGGACGTCATGCGGCGCCCGCCGCGGCCTCCGACTGAAGGTGTGTTTGCGCACGGTCTCGGCTTCCACGCCGTCTGGGTCGGCCTGCTCATGGCGGGGCTCACCCTGGGCACCCAGGCCTGGTTTTTTCACGCCGGCTCCTCGCACTGGCAGACGATGGCGTTCACTGTGCTCTGCCTGGCTCAGCTCGCCCACCTGCTCGCGATTCGCTCCGAGCGGCAGTCGCTCTTCACCCAAGGGCTACTGTCCAACAAGCCGCTCCTCGGCGCCGTCGGCCTCACTCTCGCGCTACAGCTCGCCACGATTTACGTGCCTGCCCTGAACGCCGTCTTCAAGACCGAGCCCCTGAGCGCCGTGGAGCTGACGCTGGCTGCCGCCGTCGCCGGCCTGGTCTTCGTGGCTGTCGAGATCGAGAAGTGGACGAAGCGCAGCTGCCCGTCCTGGCCGGTGACCGGTTGCTCGGGATGATCGACCGCGAGCAGATCCTTCACCACGTCCGCGTGCGGGCTGAACTCGGCACGTGAGCAGCGGACGCCATTGCGGTTTTTTCGAACAGACCGGATCGGTTTTTCTAGTTCCGCGGGATTCGGAGTCCAGGTATACGTGAGAAGCTGAAGAGGGAGTTTCCCGCTCATGAACGCAGGAGGGGGTGCCATGTGGATGGATGGGGAGTTGTCCCTGCGAAAACCCCTTGCTCGGGCCGGACCCGAGGGGCGCAACCCCGTGAGCCTCTGGACGATCATCCTCGCTGGTGGGGAGGGAGTCCGGCTCCGCCCGTTGACCCGTCGGATCTGCGGGGACGACCGCCCCAAGCAGTACGTCCCGCTGCTCGAAGCGCGCTCCCTCCTGGGCCAGACGCTCGACCGCGCGGCTAGAATCAGCCCCCCTGAGCGCACGGTCGTCGTAACCCAGCGAAGGCACAGCGGGTACATCGCGGATGAGTTCCGTGCTCGGCCAGCTCCGCGCGTCCTGATCCAGCCCGACGACCGAGGCACCGCGGCCGGCGTTCTCCTTCCCGCACACTGGATCCGGTGGCGTGACCCGGAGGCCGTGGTCGCGGTGTTCCCGGCCGACCACCTGATCCTCGAGGAGGATCTGTTCGCGGGGCA
>JAUYMC010000285.1 GCA_030699545.1 Gemmatimonadales bacterium
CTCGCGGGCGCCGGGAACGTACCGATCGGCCAGGAACCGGTGGAGCTTCCGAAACGCCGGCGCCACGCTGTCGCGGTAGGCGGCCACCGCGGCCGCGCGGAGACGCACCTGCTCCGCCGCGGGAATGGCGGCGGGAAACCGCGTCACGGCGGCCAGCATGGGGCTCCTCAGCGGATCGTCCACGACGAGATTCGCGGCCTGCTGCGGCACGTCGCGCAACGCCACACGCGGCGGGGTGATGCCGGCCGCCAGGCCGCGCTCGAGCAGCGCGATCGTCTGGTCGACGAGTAGCGGCACGGCGCGCAGGCGCGCCACGATGTCTTCGTATTCCGCGATGGCGGTCGCGGGCATCTGCGCGATCGTGCTCGGCACCTGCTGCTGGATGCCGTCCATCTGCGTCACCGGCATGAGCTCGCCGGGGAAGCGGGCCTCTTCGATCGCCTCGACGAGGCTGACGCCGAACAGGTCGTAGTTGAGCTGATCGTCCGGAGACAGGCGCGCGCGGTCGATAGCGCGCAGCGCGGCAAACGACGGCACCAGCTCGCGCTTGCGCCGCGCGATGGCCGCGGCGGAGTAATCGGTCCAGCGCGCGTTCTGGCCGGGGTACCCGATGGCGGTGGCAAACTCGGGATACTCCCGCATGGTGTGCTCCCACTGCTCCGCGAGCAGCCGCCGCAGTTTCACACTGTCTGCCTCCTGCGCGACGGCGTCGATCGGGATGGCGGCGGCGAGCAGCAGGATCGCGAACATCCGCATCGGGTTACTCCTTGTGAACGAATCGGCCGAATGCGAAGCTACGCCATGCCCATCACCTCCGGCACCCCCAGCTCCCGGCGCTTGCTCATCGCCCTGAGTGCGCTCGTCGTGATTCTCATGATCGGCGGCGCGCTCTCGTTCATGCGGTACGCGGAGCGCAACGCACCCAATCCGCGGCTCGTCGCGGTGTCGCCGTTCGACGTGTTGGTCGCGGCTGCCCGCACGGACCTCGCGCGCTGGCGCGTGGAGCTGGCGGAAGCGCTGACCGTTGCGCTGGCGGTCCCCCCACTCGAAACGGTGCCGCAGGAGCGGGTGCGCGCGCGGTGGAAAAGCGCGCCCACCTCGGAGATCGCCGCCGTCGAGCTGGCCCGGCGCACCAGCGCCGCGACCGCCGTGTACGGCCGGATCGACCCCGTCGACGGGGGCGGCCGCGATTCGCTGATCGCGCGCGTGATCGTGGCCGACGCGGCGACGAGCCGGGTGTTGTTTGCCGTGGTCCTGCGGTGGCCGCCGTCCGATCCCGAGGGCCTCGCCCGCGCGATCGCCGAGCGCATCCGGGCGAATCATCCGGCGGCCCGTTCAGAGTAGCCTCCGGCCGGCTCGGGGCGTACGTTACCCCCGTCCAGCTCTCCGGAGATCCAGACCGCCGTGACGCCTCCCCCACTCCCGCTCGATCCGATTGCCGATCTGAACGCGGCACTCGCGGAGCATTACGTGATCGACCGCGAGCTGGGCCGTGGCGGCATGGCGGTGGTATACCTGGCGCGCGACCTCAAGCATGAGCGCTTCGTGGCCCTCAAGACGCTGCGGGCGGAGATCGCGGTCGCCGTGGGGCGTGACCGGTTCCTGCGGGAGATCCGGCTCGCGGCCGGCCTCCAGCACCCCAACATCCTCGGCGTCTATGACTCGGGGGACGCGGGCGGCGTCCTCTACTACGTCATGCCCTTCGTCGAAGGAGAGTCGCTGCGCGACCGGCTGGACCGCGAGTCGCAGCTGCCGCTCGACGATGCGCTCCAGATCACGCGCGAAGTCGCCGATGCGCTGAGCTACGCCCACGACCACGACGTCGTGCACCGCGACATCAAGCCCGAGAACATCATGCTGTCGGGCGGTCACGCCATCGTCGCCGACTTCGGCATCGCCCGCGCGATCAGCGCCGCGGGTGGCGACAAGCTGACTGAAACGGGCCTCGCGATCGGGACGCCGGCCTATATGAGTCCGGAGCAGGCGTCGGGGATGGGGCAGGTGGACCGCCGCAGCGACATCTACAGTCTCGCCTGCCTGCTGTACGAGATGCTCGCAGGCCAGCCGCCGTTCACCGGTCCCACCGCGCAGGCGATCATGGCGCGGCATTCGCTCGACGCCGTGCCGCGCCTCAAGATCGTCCGCGAGCTGATTCCGGACCAGCTCGAAGTCGTCATCACTCGCGCGCTCGCCAAAGTCCCCGCGGACCGCTATCAGACCGCCGCGCAGTTCTCCGATGCGATCGCGGCCTCGAGCACCGGCACGGTGTCGCGTGTTACCGCCGCGCGCCCCGGCAGCGGCGGGTTTCCGTGGCGCATGCGGTCCCCCGTCGTCACCACGCTGGTCCCGGTGCTCGCCGGCATCGCCGTGCTGGCCGTCGGCGGGTGGATCGCGCTCCGCGACGGCGGCGGGGGAGGGGACGAGGGGAGCCTCGATCCGCGGCGCGTGGCCGTCGTGTACTTCACCGATCTGAGCCGCGACTCCTCGCTCGGACATCTGGCCGACGGACTCACCGAAGGGCTGATCCGCGAGCTGGCGCAGGTGCGCGGCCTCGACGTCGTTTCGCCGAACGGCGTGGCGCCGTTCCGCGGGAGCGACGTGAGCCGCGACAGCATCGCGCGGGCCCTCGGCAGCGGCAGTCTCATCGAGGGAAGCGTCGAGCCCCTCGCGGGCAGCGCGAACGTGCGGACCACGCTGCGTCTGGTCGACGGCAACAGCGGCGCCGACCTCCAGCGCGCCAGCTTCACGCTCCCCGTCAGCCGGCTGCTCCAGGTTCGCGATTCGGTCGTGCGCGAGGCGGCGCGGCAGCTGCGGAGCCGCGTGGGCGACGAGGTGCAGCTGCGCACGCTGCAATCCGGCACCGAGAGTGAGGCGGCGTGGGCGCTGGTTCAGCGCGCCGCGCAGGCGCGC
>JAUYMC010000298.1 GCA_030699545.1 Gemmatimonadales bacterium
CAGCTCCTGATCCGGCGGCTCGAGACGATCCTCGGCGGCCTCGATCAGACCGAGCGGTCCGCCGACGCCGCCGTCACGCTGCGCGGCGGCCGCTACGTGATTCCCGTGCGCAGCACGGCGCGCGCCCGCGTCGGGGGCATCGTGCACGACGAATCGGCGACCCGCGCCACTGTGTTCGTCGAGCCGCCCGAGGTGATCGAGCTGGGCAACGATCTCCGCGCCGCCGAGGCCGCGGAGGCGCGCGAAGTGCTGCGCGTGCTGCGCGAGCTGACCGACCTGATCCGGCCGCACCAGTCCACCATCGCCGCCGCGCAGGAGATGTGCATCGCGTTCGACGATCTCTGCGCGCGGGCCCGCTCCGCGGTGGAAGTGAACGGCTTCGTGCCGGAGATCGGTGCGGGGCTCCGGATCCGCGCCGGCCGGCATCCCCTGCTGGGCAGTGAGGCCGTGCCCTTCGACCTCGACCTCTACCCCGACGAGTTCACCGTCCTGATCTCCGGCCCCAACACCGGCGGCAAGACGGTGCTCATCAAAGCCGTTGGACTCCTCGCCCTCCTGGCGCAGAGTGGCATCGTACCGCCGATCGGCCCGCACTCCGCGCTGCCGGTGTTCACGACGGTCTTCGCCGACATCGGCGACCGCCAGTCGATCGCCGCCAGTCTCTCGACGTTCTCGGCGCACGTCGCCGTGCTGCGCGAGATTCTCGAAGGCGCCGGGCCCGGCGCGCTCGTGCTGCTCGACGAAATCGGCAGCGGCACCGATCCGGCCGAAGGCGGAGCGCTCGCGGCCGCGACGCTCAAGGCGTTGACCCGGCGCCGCGCCATCACGCTCGCGACGACCCACCTCGGCGCCCTGAAGCAGCTCGCCGCCGAAACCGTCGGGATCGTGAACGCCTCGCTCCAGTTCGACGCCGAGACGCTGACGCCCACGTATCGCATGCTGAAAGGCGTGCCCGGGCGGTCGTACGGGTTGGCGATCGCGCGGCGGCTGGGCGTGCCGTCCGACGTGCTGGCGGAGGCGGAGCGCGCCGTGCCCGACGCCGAACGGACGCTCGATGGGTTGCTGGCGTCGGTCGAGGCGCGGGGCCGCGACCTCGAGACGCGGGCCGCGGCGCTCGAGACCCGCGCGGCACAGATCGACGTCGCGCAGCGGGCGCTCGCCGATCTCGAGCAGCGCGAGGCCGACCTCGTGGCGCGCGACAAGCGCGCCGACAAGGACGCGCGCGAGCGGGCGCGCCAGTATCTGCTGGAAGCGCGCAAGACCGTCGAGGCGGCGCTGGGCCAGGCGCGTGCGGCCATGAGCGAGGCGACCGCGCGGGAGGCACGGCGTGTGGTGGAGGAAGCCATAGAAAAGACGGCCGGCCGGCCGGACGGCCTGACGGCCGGCGCGGCGGACCTGCGCGTCGGGGAACGGGTGAGAACCGGACAAGGCAAAGTCGGGGTAGTCGCCGAGGTTCGGGGTGATGGACGCATCGTCGTAGAAATCGGATCGATTCGTCTGGTCGTAGCGCCGGAGCTTCTCGAGCGGGTGGACGGGCCGTCCGGCCGTCCGGCCATCCGGCCATCCGACGCATGATTCCCGACGACGTCATCGCCCAGGTCCGCGACTCCGCCGATATCGTCGGCATCCTCGGGGAGCACGTCGAGCTCAAGCGCACCGGCTCCGACTACCGCGGTCCCTGTCCGTTTCACGGCGGCACCCATCGCAACTTCGCCGTCATTCCCCGCAAGGGAATGTTCTACTGCTTCGTCTGCCATGAAGCGGGCGATGTCTTCACTTTCTTCATGAAAAAGCTCGGCATGGATTATCCGACCGCCGTGCGCGAAGTCGCGCGCCGCGTCGGCATCACGATCCCGGAGCGCGCGGGGCCCACCGGTCCCGATCCGCGCGAGCCGCTGATCCAGGCGGTGGCGACGGCGGCCGACTGGTTCGCCCGCCAGCTGCGCGACAGCCCGGAAGCCGAGATCGCCCGCACGTACCTCGCCTCCCGGCACATCACGCTCGAGGAAGCGCAGGTCCAGGGGCTCGGCTACGCGCCGCGCGGCGCCGCCTTCCTCGACGCGATGAAAGGCTTGGGGCTGCGCGAAGCGGTGTTGCTCGAGGCGGGCCTGCTCGTTAAACGGGAGGATGGCTCGCTGCGCCCCCGCTTCCGCTCGCGGCTGCTCTTCCCGATTCACGATCTGCGCGCGCGCATCGTCGCGTTCAGCGGCCGGATCCTCGGCGAGGGAGAGCCGAAGTACTTGAACTCCCCCGAGACGCCGATCTTCCACAAGGGCCAGCTGCTCTACAACCTGCACACCGCCAAGCACGCGATGCGCAAGGCCGAGCGCGCGATTCTGGTCGAAGGCCAGTTCGACGTGCTGCGGCTCACGCTGGCCGGCCTCGAAGAAGTGGTGGCGCCGCTGGGCACGGGACTGACCGGCGATCAGGCGGCGCTGCTCCAGCGCTACGCGCCGCACGTGATCCTGCTGTACGACTCGGACGACGCCGGCCTGCGCGCCACGTTCCGCGCGGGCGACGAGCTGCTGCGCCACAAGCTGCGCGTCAGCGTCGCCACGCTCCCCGAAGGCGAAGACCCCGATACGCTGGTGCAGAACAACGGAAGCACAGCACTCGAGGGCGTACTGAAGGATTCAATCGATTTGCTGGAGCGTAAGATCCAAATCCTTACACGCCGTGGGTTCTTCGGCTCTCTCCCGGGCCGACGACGCGCGCTTGATGCTCTGCTCCCGACGATCCGAGCGGCTCAAGATGCCGTTGCTCGAGATCTGTATATCTCGCGGGTATCCGAAGCAGCGGGAATCCGCAAAGAAACCCTGGAAGAGGAAGTCGCCGGGCGGCTGGAACCCAGAAGGCAGGTCGTACCGAGTACGCCGGAGTCGATCCGAGACTTTGGACCCAGCGCGCCCGTCGAGAAAGTCATTCTCCTCGTGATGCTGAGTAGTGAGCAATGGAAAGCGCGCGTGCTCGAAGACGTCGACCGTGAAAACTTCAGTTCCCCTCGCTACCGAGACGTCTTCGATGCGCTCGCCGAGAATCGTCCCGAGCGCCTGGATGAAATATCCGCCCGCGTGCTCGAGGATCTGCAGGCCCAAGATTTGGGTGCCGATTCTCCCGATGACTTATTCGCCTGGGCGCTGAACAACATCGATGCAGAACGCAAGTCGCGTGAAATCGTACGACTGCAGCGTGAGATCGACCTTGCCTCCGAGGCCGACAAAGTACGCCTTACCCTTCAGAAACGAGCGTTGACCGATGAACGAAACGCCAAACGTCCTAGTTGGAAAATCCTCGAGACCGCAAGGAGGAAGGGTGCACCCGGATCTTGAAGCGCTGTTAGGATTGCAGGAGAAAGACGTCGCGCTCGTGCAGTGCGACCGGCAGCTGCAGGCGCTGGAGCCCGAGACGCGCGCGCTCGACGAGCAGGTCGCCGCCGCCGAGCGGGTGCTCGAGCAGGCGCGGGCCGGCATCCAGGCCGCGCTCGACCGGCGCGACGGGATCGAGGGCAAGATCCAGAGCTACCGGACGATGCAGGAGCAGCGCCGCCAGCGGCTCGAGTGGGTGCGCGGCGCCAAGGAAGCGTCCACCCTGATGGCCGAGCTCGATCTCGCCCGCTCGGTGCTGGCCAAGGAGGAAGCGGAGTTCATGCGGTCGGGGGATGCCGTCGGGGAAGCCGAGCGCAGGGCCGCCGAGGCGGAGCGCGCGGTACAGCTGGTGCGCGAGGCGCAGGCCGCCGAGCGCGAG
>JAUYMC010000303.1 GCA_030699545.1 Gemmatimonadales bacterium
GGCCGAGCGCGGCGCACCCGCGTACCGCGCGCGCCAGCTCGTGCCGCGGCGGTGGCAGCGCCCCGTCGCCACGTGGGCCGATGCGACCGACGTGCCCGCGCCGCTGCGCGCCGCGCTGGACGATGCCTTGCCCCTGCTCCGCCTGTCCTTGCGTACGCATCAGGTGTCGAGTGATGGGACGCAGAAATTTCTCTGGGGGCTGGCGGATGACGAGGCGATCGAATCGGTGCTGATCCCGGAAGGCCGGCGCCGCACGCTCTGTATTTCCTCGCAGGCCGGCTGCGCGCTCGGCTGCGTCTTCTGTGCGACCGGCCGGATGGGCTTTCGCCGCAATCTGACGCCCGCCGAAATCGCGGGTCAGGTGCGCGAGCTCGTGCTCCGCGACCCGGCGCTCAAGCCCACCAACATCGTCTTCATGGGCATGGGCGAGCCGCTGCTCAATTGGGATGCCGTGGACGTGGCGCTCACGATTCTCAACCAGCCCGACGGACTCGGCATCGGCGCGCGGCACATCACCGTCTCGACGGTCGGGATCCTGCCGGCACTCGAGCGGTTCGGCCGGCGGCCCGAGCAGTTTCGGCTGGCCGTCTCGCTGCATGCCCCGAGCCCGGAGCTGCGGCGCCCGCTGATGCCGATCGAGAAGAAGTACGCCCTCCCCGACCTGATCGCGGCCGTGAAGCAATTCCGCCGCCGGGTGACGCTCGAGTATGTCCTGATCGCGGGCCGGAACGACAGTCTGGAGGCCGCCGATCAGCTCGCGCGGCTCGCGCGGCCGCTGGGCGCGCTGGTGAATCTTCTGCCGCTGCATCCGGGTGGGGCGCCCGACCTCGGGCCGAGCAGCCGCGCGCAGATGCTCGCGTTCGAGCGCCGGCTCAAGGAGCGGGGCGTGGAGGCGGTGCTGCGGCGCAGTCGCGGCCTCGACATCAGCGCCGCCTGCGGGCAGCTACGGGTGGAAGTCGCGGAGGGACGGGGGCGTAAAATCCGCGCCGAGGAACACGCTCGCATCGAGTAGCCGGCCGCTGTCGGGTTCTTCGTCGATCCGGCCGGTTTGCAGGATCGCGCGCACGCGCTCGGCGCCGCGCCGATCGCCGCGACGCACGATGATGCGCGTGGAATCGAGCAACCGGTCCGCATTGCCGAAGTAGACGACGTCGATCCCCGCCCGGCGCAGCAGCCGGGTTCCGGCCCGCGCCGCGCCGTCCTGGCCGCTGGCGTTCAGCACTTCGACCACGATCGCCGCACCGTCATCCCCCGGCACCGCGCGGCGGCCCGCTGCGTCGTCCCCGCATCCGGCCGCGGCCAGCAGGGTGACCACCGCGATCAGACGCGTCGTCGTCACTGCGGCCCGCCGGCCAGCCTATTCCAGAAGGCCACCGTCTCGGACGGCAGCGTCCATCCCGAGGCGAGGATCCATTCGATCCGGCGCCGCGCGACCTCGCGCAGCACTCCGTCGCGATCCGCGGGCACCCGCGCCGCGAGCGCCCGCCGCCCGGCGGGATCGAAGTCGCGGCCCGGCTCGAGGAAATCCGCGAGATAGAGCATGCGTCCGGTGTCGTCCCATCCCGCGAACCCGATCGTGTGGTAGCGCACCGCGGAGAGTACGCCGGCGTCGTGCTCTCCTTCCGTGGCCGCGCGCTCGGCGGCCGCCGGTCCGTGGGCGAGCGGATCGGCGAACGGCGCATCCCGTAGCGCATCGTGGAGCCAGGCCGCGCGCAGCCAGCGCGCGCGCTCGCCCGCCGGGGTCGCCATGGCGCCGGCCCAGTCGCCGAGAAGCGCCGCCACGCGCTCGATGTGACCGCGCCGCGCCGGCGTCACCTCGGCCCAGGGCGGCAGCGTCATGCGACTCTAGGGTCGGCGCCGATGCCCTCGCCGAGCACGACGTTGTCGATCAGACGGGTCGTGCCGACGCGCGCCGCGACGAGGGCGACCGTATGCGCCGTCGCGCGGGTCACGGGCTGCAGGTCCTCGCCGATCAGGGCGCAGTACTCGGACATCACACCCGGGGCGGCCAGCGCATCCATGCCGGCCCGCTTCACGGCCGCGGGGTCGGCGTCCCCGCCCCGCCACGCCTGTTCCATCGCCCGGAGCGCCCGGGACAGCGCCAGCGCCGGCCCGCGGCGCTCGTCCGTCGAGAGGTACGTATTCCGCGAGGACAGCGCGAGGCCGTCGAGCTCGCGGATCGTGGGCATGACGTCGATCGTGAGCGGGAAATCAAGGTCCTGCACCAGCCGTTTGACCAGCATCGCCTGCTGGAAGTCTTTCCGGCCGAAGACCGCGACGTCGGGCTCGACGAGATGAAACAGCTTCGCGACCACCGTGAGGACGCCGGCGAAATGCCCCGGCCGGGCGGCGCCCTCCAGCATGTCGGCCGGCGCGCCGGGCACGACCCGCGCGACCGGCGGCTCGGGATACATCGCGCCGGCCTCCGGGACGAAGAGGCAGTCGACGCCGCGGTCACTCGCCAGCGTGCGGTCGCGCGCGAGGTCGCGCGGGTAGCGGGCGAGGTCTTCCTGGGGACCGAACTGCAGCGGATTCACGAAAATCGAGACGACCACGCGGTCCGCGAGCTCGCGCGCGCGGTCGACGAGACGCAGATGGCCCTCGTGCAGGCACCCCATGGTGGGGACGAACCCGATGCGGCGTCCGCGCGCGCGCTCGGCGCGCGACCAGGCGCGCATATCGGCGAGACCGACGCGTTCGAGCACAGCGGTAACTAGAACTCGCGCTTCTTCATTTCCTTGAAGAACTCGCGCCGCTCCATATCCTCCTCCGTCGTCTCGGGCGGCAGCGTCGGATCGTAACGGCGCGGTTTCGGCTTCGCCTTCTGCGCCTTCGCGACGTTCTTGCGGATCAGCTTGGCCATGCGTTCGTCTTCACTCTTCGACATTGCGTGCCCTCCCTCCCGTGCGTGGTAATTTACTTCCCAAAGGAGTGCTCAGGGCCCGGGTAGCGCCCCTCGCGCACCTCGGCGGAGAACAGCCGCGTGGCCTCGCGGACGTCTTCGGCGAGGGCGGCGTATTGCTTCACGAACTTTGCCGAAAACTGATCGTTCAGCCCCAACATGTCGTGCAACACCAACACCTGCCCGTCGCACGCCGGCCCTGCCCCGATGCCGATCGTCGGGATCGTCAGCGCCGTGGTGATCTGCGACGCGAGCGGCGCGGGAATCAGCTCGAGCACCACCGCGAACGCGCCCGCCGCTTCCAGCGCCGCGGCGTCGGCGCGCAGCCGCTCCGCAGTCTCCGCTTCCCGCCCCTGCACGCGGTACCCGCCGAGGGCGTGCACCGACTGCGGCGTCAGGCCGATGTGGCCCATCACGGGAATGCCGGCCTCCACCAGACGCCGCACGGTGGCGGCCATCGATTGCCCGCCCTCGATCTTGACCGCCTGGCATCCCGTTTCCTTCATCGCGCGCCCGCAGTTGCGCACGGCGTCTTCGGGCGTCACCTGATAGCTCAGGAAGGGCATGTCACAGATCACCATCGCGCGCTCCGAGCCGCGTCGCACCATGGTGGTGTGGTAGATCATCTGGTCGAGCGTCGCCGACAGCGTCGACGACGATCCGGCGAGGACCTGGTTGAGCGAGTCCCCGACGAGGAGGATGTCCACGCCGGCGCCGTCGAGCAGCCGCGCGAACAGCGCGTCGTAGCAGGTCAGGGCGACGATGCGCTCGCCCTTCTGCTTCATTTCCAGCAGCCCGCGAGTGGTCACATTAGACGTGGACATGCGCCTCGATTTCCGCGATTTCGCGTTGCCAGAAGTCGCGCCGGGGCAGCTCGGGATGAGGAATCGTGAGCCCGGGCTGGTGCAGCGTGCGCGTGCCGTAGCGCACGATGTCGAGATCGAGCGTGCGCGGGGACCAGCGCGGCCCTGCGGACCGCACCCGTCCCCGCTCGGCCTCGATGGCCAGGCAGGCCGCGAGCAGGTCCGCGGGCGGGAGCGTGGTCTCGAGCAGCACCATCTGATTCAGGTAGGCCGCACTGCCCGGGCCGCTCCCCGGCAGCGGCGCCGTTTCGTCGACGCGCGACGCGCCCGCCAGCCGCGTGCCCGGCAGCGCGCCGAGGCGGGCGCGCGCATAGGCCAGGTGGGCCGCCCGGTCGCCCAGGTTGGACCCGAGCGCCACGTAGGCGCGTTCGGGCGAAGCCGCCGCAGGAGCCGTCACGCTGAGAATGCTAAGGGGGCTAGGCGACGCTGGCAAAGCCGCGCGTCAAATCCCGCAGCATCGTGGCGACCTGCTCGAGGTCGCGGGTCGCCCGCTCGAGGTCGGTGAGGCCCTCGGCGGCCTGATTGGCGCGCGTCGCGACGTCGTCGGCTTCCGTGCGGTTCTTCCCCGCGATGCTCGCCACGGCGTTGATGCGCTCGCGCAGCCGCCCAAACGCCAGGTCCTGCTCGCCGGCCGCATCCGTGATGCGCCCCGCGTGCGCCGTCGCCTCCGCCGTGGCCGCGACGATGGCGTCGAGCGCCTCGAGCGCCGCCGCCGACAGCTCCTCGACGTCGCCGACGTTCACCTGCCCGCGGCGCATCTGCTCGACGACTTCGCCCACCTGGCGGTGAATGTCCTGGACCAGGTCGCCCGCTTCCGACGCCGCGGCGCCGCTCTGCTCGGCGAGGTGGCGCACCTCATCCGCGACCACGGCGAAGCCCTTCCCGTGCTTGCCCGCGCGGGCCGCCTCGATCGCCGCGTTCAGCGCCAGCAAGTTGGTCATGTCCGCGAGCTCGCGGATCGAGCCGATGAAGCCGGTGATGCGGCGGCTCATCTGGCCGAGCTGTTGGACTTTGGTCGAGCTCTCGCCGACAAACGACTTCAGCGCCACCAGCCGCTCGATCGCCTCGCGGATCTGCGTGCGGTTGCGGCTGGCGACATCGCTCGCCGCCGTCGAGGCGCGCGCGGCACCCGCCCCGTCGTCCGAGACTCGGCGCGACACTTGCGCCAGGCTTTCGGTCGCCTCGAGTCCGCCCGAGACTTCACCTTCTTCGCGCCGCACCCCCTCGCGAATCACGCCCGTCGAGGCGGCCACGGCGGCGGCCACCTCCTTCAGCGCTTCCGCCGTCTGGGCGATCGTCGCGAGCTGGCGCGTCATGCGCTCCACCGTCTCCACGAGCGGACGGCGCAGGTCCGTGATGTGCACGGCCGTCGCCAGCTGATTGGCGAAGGTGGTGATGGTGAGGACGTCCTGGCGGCGGTAGCTGTTCTTCTTGTGGTGCTCGAGCTCCAGCGTGCCGATCACCTGGTCCCCGAACTTGAGCGGCACGATGACGAGGCTCTGCACGTAAAGCGGCGCGTCGGCGACGCGCTTGTCCCGCGTCACATCGTCGATCACGATGGACTCGCCGCTCGCGGCGACGGCCAGGCGCAGCGCCGCGGTGTCCTGCGACGGCTCGCCGCGATTCTCCCGTCCCGTCTCGGACCGGTGGACCAGGGCCATCGCCCCCTCGCGCAGCCGGTAGATGCGGAAGTCGCCCCAGTCCACCAGGCGATGGGCGAGCCGCTCGATGCGCTGGAAGGAGTCGGCGAGACTGACGTTGCTCGTGATCACCGCCTCCATCGCGTGGATCTTGTTCAGCTCTTCGGCGGAAATCGCTTCTTCGATCATCTGCTTGAGCAGCAGGCCGAGGAACGTCAGTACCACGCCGACCAGCACCCATGCCCCGGGAGACCAGGAGGCGACGACGCCGACGAGGATCGTGGCGGCGAGGACGGTCGCCGCGTAGACGATCACTTCGTACCGGATGATCATCATCCGCTCGACGGGCTCGAGCTTGGCGCGAATGATCAAGCTGAAGTAGAAGAGCAGCCGGCCGAAGACAAAGTAGGCCAGCGCGTAGACGGCCAACGCCGGCAGCAGCTCGATGTGCATGCCCTCGCCCGGGCTGGCGCCGGAGACGCGCAGCACCGCGGCGTACACGCCGTAGGCCGCCGTCAGCGTGATGACCTCGCGCCCCAGGTTGATCCACGCGACGCGCAGCGGCTTGCGCTGCCACAGCGAGTCGGCCGCGAGGATGGCGCCGCCGGTCGCGAGGGCGGTCACCGGGACGCCGAGGAGCAGGCTGCCGGCGAGCGCCACCAGGGCGATCTGCGTGAGATAGGAGTACTTGCTGAGCGGCACCGCCATCCCGCGCAGCGCCACGCCGGCCCCGCACAGCACGGCGAGCTCCGGCATCTGGCCGAGCCAGCGCCGGTCGATCACGAGCACCGCCACGAGCAGCACGGTTCCGGCCCAGGCGAGACCGCGGCTGTAGAGGGTAACGAAGCGCGTGATGCTCATCCGTGCACCGCGGCCGCCAGCGCGCGGGTCAGCCGTTCCGCGGCGGCTACGCCGCCCTGCGCCAGCGCATCCATGAGCGCGCTGCCGACGACCACGCCGTCCGCTGCGCGCGCCGCTGCGCCCGCCTGCGCCGGGGTGGCGATCCCGAACCCCACCGCGATGGGCAGCGGCGTGACGGCCCGCACCCGCGCCACCTGCCGCGCCAGGTCGGGCGGCGCGTCGGCGCGCGCGCCGGTGACGCCCAGCCGCGAGATCAAATACACGAAGCCCGTCGCGCCGGCCAGCGCGTCCGCAAGGCGCGCGTCGGTCGTCGTCGGCGCGACGAGCCGCACCAGGGCGAGACCGCTCGCGGCCACGGCGGCTTCGACGGGGCGATCGGATCCGGCCGGGAGATCGGTCAGCAACACCCCCGCGACCCCGGCCGCCCGCGCGTCGGCCGCGAACCGCTCCACCCCGTAGGCCAGCACGGGATTGAGATACGTCATGATGATCACGGGGATCGCGACGGCGGCGGAGCGGACGAGCGCGAGCGCGCCGGCCATCGTCATCCCCTGCTCCAGGGCGGTCTGCGTGGTCCGCTGAATGGTGGGGCCATCGGCGAGCGGATCGGAGAACGGAATGCCGACCTCGACGAAGTCCGCGCCCGCGGCCGCGACCCGCTGGAGCATTTCCCGCGAGCGTGCCGCCGTGGGAAAGCCCGCCGTGAGGTACGGAATGAGCGCGCGGGTGCTCCCCAACGCCCGCCACCGCGCCGCGATGGCGTCCGCGCGGCTAGACAAAGTAATCGCTGACCGCGATGCCGTACTTGAGCGGATCGGTGACCTTCACGATGGTGCGGGGGAAGTTCCCGTTTGCGTCTTTCTCCGCGAGGTCGACGAGGATGCCGGGGGTGAGCAGCGCGCCGTCCGGCGTGGTCACGACGCGCACCACCGGGCGGTGCACGTGCGTGACGTCGGGGTTCGCGGTGTGCACGATCGCGACTTCGTACGTATCGAGGATGATGCAGGTCCCGACCGGATAGATCCCGATGAGATTGATGAACGCCTTCACCACGACGGGATCGTAGCCGCGGCGCGGGTTCTCCCACATTTCCTTGAGGACCTGGTCCGGCTGGATCGGCACCGTCTGGTAGACGCGACGGCTGGTGGCGGCGTCGAACCCGTCGGACACGGCGATGACCTTCGAATAGATCGACAGCTCGCGCGGCCGGATCGACTTGGGATAGCCGGTGAGGTCGGTCTTCATGTGGTGCTCGTAGGCGACGACCATGCCGCGATAGGGGATCTCGCCGTAGCCGCGCAGACCGAACAGCGTCAGCACGCCCAGCCAGGGGTGGGCCTGGATGATGCGCCACTCCTCGTCGCTGAGCCCCCCTTCCTTATTGAGGACCTCGAGCGGCACGCGCGACTTGCCGACGTCGTGGAACAGCGCCGCCATGCCCAGATCGTAGAGCTGCAGCTTGGTGAGGCCGAGCTTGCGTCCCAGGGCCACCGAGAAGATGCAGACGTTCACCGAGTGCGTGAACGTGTATTCGTCGTAGTCGCGCAGCGTGGTGAGCCCCACGAGGGACGATTCGTTGTTCAGCACCTGGTCCACGATGGCCTGCACGGCGCGCTTCACCTTCTTGACGTTCGCGGTGCGGCCCATGCGGATGCTGTTGATGACCTCCTTGGTCACCGCGACCGAGCGCGCGTAGGTGCGCTTGGCCGCTTCCTTCTGGCGCTCCTCCTCCTCGACATCCTCTTCGGCTTCGAGCGGCGGCTCGACGCTGATGAAGCTGACGCCGCCGTCCGACAGCTTCTGACTGAGCTCGAACAGCTTGTTCGGATTCGTTTCCTTGGCGGCGTAGGCGAGCATCAGCGACACGAAGATCTGCAGCTGGCGGCGGTCGGCGCCTTCGTCGACCCGGACGGCGCCGATGCCGCATTGGTGGAACACGTTCAGGATATGCGAGAACGAGGCGTAGTTGTCGAGATCGAGACGCAGGCGGGTCGCATTGACGAAAATGAACTCGCCCTGCATCCGGATTTCCAGCTCGCGCTCGACGTCGAGCAGCTGCTTGGTCGTCGCGGCGAGGTCGTCGAGGGCTTTTTGGACCTGCGCGTTCTCGATCGGATACAGCTTGAGGGAGCGGAACGCGGTGTACAGGACGACGAGAAAATCGCGGCCGGCATGCCGCAGGAAGCCGTCCGTGGTCTGGACGGTTTCGAGCATCGACGGCCGCTTGCCGCGCGGATCGGTCATGGCGTCGCGGCTCCCCCGGCCGTCCCGACGTCGCGAAGCGCGCGGCTCACGGCGTTCCGGACGAGGGGCTCCTTGTCCTGCGCGACCTTCTGGAGGATGTCGCGGGCCGCGGGTGTCCGGATCTTGCCCAGCGCCATCGCGGCGCAGGCGCGCGTCTCCGGATCCTCCTTGCGCGACAGCAGCCCGCCTTTGCTGATCAGCAGCTTCTCGAGGAGCGGAATCCCGCCCGCGCCCGCCAGCGCGCCGTAGGCCTCGAAGAACGCCATCTTCTCGGTCAGATCGGCGTCCTTGAGCTTGTTGCCGGTGACGGCCGCTTCGATGCGCGGAAACGCGTTGCGATGGCCGCGCTGTCCGAGAAACTTCACGGCCGTGATGCGGACGTCCCGATCACTGTCGTCGATCGCCTTCTCCAGCAAGCGCGTCGCATTGGGACTCGCGATCGTGGTCAGCGCTTCGACGACAGCGACCTTCAGCTGATGGTCGCCGCGCTCCAGCAGCGCCCCCATGCCGTCGGGGGCTCCCGGGAGCTTCAGCCGGCCGGCGAGCCGCACCATCTCGAGCTGCACGGTGGGATCGTCGCTGCCGAGCGCGCGCAGCACTTCGGGCGCGTGCGTGAGGGCCAGCCGCTCCGCCGAAGTCTTGACCAGGTCCCGGACGCGCTCGTTGCTGAGCCGCGGCAGCCACCCCATCAGCGTCGCCAGCGCTTCGGCCCGCAGCTCGCCGAACAACTCGGCGAGCTCCTCTTCGCTCGGATGCCCGGCGGCCTCGTCGAGCGACTGCAGCAGCTGCGCCAGCGCGTCGGGCTGCGACAGCCGCGTGGGCAGCGTTTCGAGCGTCTGGCGGTGCTCGGGAATCAGCTCGCGGGCGCGCTGCAGGATCACTTTGCTCTCGCGCAGGATGTAGGACACCGAGCGGAAGTCGCCCGCGCCCAGCAAATACGGAATGAAGTTCTCGACGATCGAGATCAGCTCGGCCCGCACGGTGCCGTAGGTCTGGAGCTCGAGGAGGTCGAAGAGCATGGCGAGCACGTTGCGGCGCAGGTCCTGCGCGTACTCGCGCTCGACTTCCTTGTGGAGGTACTCGATTTCCTTGTCGTCGAGGAAATAGAGCGTCGTGTCGAAATCGTCGACCGAGACGAGGCCTTCCTTCTTCGGCGGCGCTTCCTCCTCCACCTGGCGCCGCACCGTCGCGGGGTCGACCCCCCCCCCGGCCGGCCCGGCCGCCCCCCCCCCCCCCCCC
>JAUYMC010000309.1 GCA_030699545.1 Gemmatimonadales bacterium
CGCCGAGCAACAAAACCGTGCGGCTATCCAGGGAACCGAAGATTTTCTCCACCATTTCCACCACGGCCTGGCCGAGGGAAAGGTTCCGGCGTCCCAGCCGGGTTTCTGCGCCCACACGCCGCCCGCATTGCAGAACAGCACGTCGAGCCGGCCGAGCTCCCCGGCCACCCGGTGGACGAGCGCCTCCGCCTGCGCGGGGACGGTGACATCGGCCGGAAAGGGGGCGGTGGCCGGATCGCGGCCGTTGACCGCCACCCGCGCGCCTTCCCGCTCGAGCGACTCGGCGACGGCGCGCCCCAAGCCCCGCGTTGCGCCGCAGACCAGGGCCACGCGGTCTTTCAGACCGAGGTCCAACTTAGGAGCGCTCGATGCGGACCGCGCAGATCTTCAGCTCCGCCATCCGCGCGTACGGGTCGAACACGGGATTCGTCAGCAGATTCGCCGCGGCTTCGCGGAAATGGAACGGCACGAACACCTGGCCGGGGGCGACGCGGTCCGACACGCGGCACGCCGTGATCATCGCGTTGCGGCGCGACGTGAGACGCACCAGATCGCCCTCCGACACGCCGAGCCGGGCGGCGTCGGTGGGATGGATCTCGACGATCGGCGTCGGCTCGCGGGAATCGAGCCCGCTCGCCCGGCGGGTCATCGTTCCGGTATGCCAGTGGTAGAGCTGGCGGCCCGTGTTCATCACGAATGGGAACTCGTCGTCCGGCAGCTCGACGGGATCGGTGTACGCGACGGGCACGAACCGCGCGCGGCCGTCCGCCGTGGGGAAGGCCTCGTCGAACAGATACGCCGTGCCGGGATGATCGGCGGTGGGGACGGGATACTGGAGTCCCGCGCCCTCGAGTCGCGGATAGGTGACGCCCGCCCACGCCGGCGTGACCTCGGTGATTTCCGTCATCACGTCTTCCGCGCGCGTGAATGGCGTCTGGAGCCCCAGCCGGTTGGACAGATCGATCAGGATCTCGAGATCCCCGCGCGCCTCTCCCGGGGGAGTGCACGCCTGATGGCTGAGCTGGATGCGGCGCTCGGTGTTCACGAACGTGCCGGTCTTTTCCGCAAAGCTCGCGCCCGGCAGCACGACGTCGGCGTACCGCGCCGTCTCCGTGAGAAAGAGATCCTGCACGGCGAGGAAGTCGAGCGATTGGAACCAGTGCTCGGCATGGGCGATGTCGGGATCGGAGATCACCGGGTTTTCCCCCATGATGTACATCCCGCGCACGCCGCTCTCGGGCTTCACGATGTCCGTGAGCATCAGGCCACTCTCGAGCGACAGCGACTCGGCGGGGACCTTCCACGTCCGGGCGAACCGCGCGCGGACCTCGGGATCGCCGACCGCCTGGTAGTCCGTGTAGACGAAGGGAATCGCGCCGACGTCCGAGGCGCCCTGGACGTTGTTCTGGCCGCGGATCGGCAGCATCGCGGCGCCCCAGCGCCCGATCATGCCGCAGGCGAACATCAGATTGAGCAGCGACGTCACGATGTCGGTGCCATTGGCGTGCTGCGTCAGCCCCATCGCCCACAGCGTGCTGGTATTGGGCCCGCGCGCATACAGCTCGGCGGCCCGCCGGATCCGGTCCGCCGCAATCCCGGTGATTTTGGCGGCCTTCTCGGGGGTGTAGGGCGCGACCGCGGCGCGCACCGCGTCGAAGTCGTGCGTGCGAGCGGCGATGAAGGCGCGGTTCTCGAGGCCGAGGGCGAGGATGTGATTGAGCATCGCCGAGTAGAGGGCGACGTCGGTACCGGGCTGCATCTGGAGATGCACGTCGGCGCGGCCGGCCAGCTCGGTGCGCCGCGGATCGGCGACGATCAGCGTGGCCCGCTTTTCATGCGCCCGCTTGAGCGCGGCCCCGAACACGGGGTGCGACTCGGTCGTATTGGCGCCGGCGATGAAGATGACGTCGCAGGCTTCCTCGATCTCGCGCATCGACCCTGACGCCGCCGCCGTATTGATGGCGCGCTGCATCGCCGCGACCGAGGTCGAATGGCACAGCCGGGTGCAGTGATCCACGTTGTTGGTGCCGAGCCCTCCCCGGAACATCCGCATCAGCAGGTAGTTCTCTTCGTTCGAGCACTTGGCCGAGGAGAAGCAGGCGAGGGCCCGGGGACCGCGCTCCGCCTTGATGCGCAGCAGCTCCTGCGCGGCCAGCTCGAGCACCTCGTCCCAGGTGGCTTCGCGGAACGGCTCGTACCACTCCGGCGGCGTGGCCACCCGGTCGCGGATGTCGAGATCGAGCCGCTCGAGCAGCGGCAGCTCGCGGGCCGATTTGCCGGTGGAGCGGGGCGGGGTGCCGGGTTTCGTGCGTTTCCCCTCTCCTTCTATAGTGCGCCACGGTCCCGCACGGCGGTCCGCGCCTGACCCTCCCCGCCACACCCAGCGGCCCTGCTCCTGTTTCCACCCCTTCCGGATCAACGGCTTGGTCAGCCGGTCGCGATGCTGCGGGAAGTCGTACCCAAACCGGCCTTTGACGCAGGTCGAGCCCTGGTTGGGCGTGTCGGCTTCGATATCGGGAGAGGTGACGCGAAGGATCTGGTTGTTCGCCACGTGGAGGTCCAGCTGGCAGCCGACGCCGCAGTAGGGGCAGACCGAGCGGACCACGCGGTCCGGCTCGCGGATCTGCTGCGGCGCGAACCGCTGGCGCGGCATGACCTCGAAGATGGCGCCGGTCGGGCAGACGCGGACGCATTCGCCGCACCACGTGCAGCCCGCCTTGTCGGGGTCGCCGTCCGCGCCGACGATGATCTCGGCATGCTCGCCGCGCCACCCGACCTCGAGCACGCCGATCACCTGGAGATCGGCGCAGGCCCGCACGCAGCGCGTGCACAGAATGCAGGTGGACATGTCGTGGCGGATCATCGGGTCGCCGGGGCGCTCGTCCCCCGTGCGCAGGGACAGATCCCGTGCCTCGAGGCCGGTCGGCCGTACGCGGTAGCGCGCGAGGTACTCTTCGAACTCGTTGCGCGCGCTCGCGGCGGCGGCGGTGGCGGGATAGCGCTCGGCCAGGAGCCGCAAGACGCCCTTGCGATTCTCCACGGCGGCGTGCGATTCGGTGGTGACCACCATGCCATCCGCAGCGGGCGTGGCGCACGCCGGCAGGAGCTTCGGCTGCCCTTCGACGGAGACGAGACAGATCCGGCAGTTGCCTACGATCGGGAGCTTGGGGTACCAGCACAGCACCGGAATGTCGATCGCGGCGGCGCGCGCGGCATCGAGAATCGTGGCGCCGGAGGGAGCGTTGACGCTGCGGCCGTTGATGGTGAGGACGGGCATCTCGTTGAATAGATAGGCGGCTCACCCCGAGTTGCAAGGTTTACAACCACAGGCCAAGCTTGGGACATGGAACGACGCGACTTTCTCACGACCGGCGCCGCCGTCGCCGCTTTGGGCACGTTGCCCGCACTGCGACCGCCGCGCTCTCAGCCCCAGGCTGATGCGTCCGTCAAGGACCTCTGCCTGCGCGCCCTCAACGCCGCCAAGACGGCCGGCGCTTCGTACGCCGACGTCCGCATCGCACGCACGCGCAACCAGTCGGTCGGCACGCGCGAGCAGCAGATCACCAATCTCTCCGATTCCGAGACCTTCGGGTTCGGCGTCCGCGTGCTCGTCGCCGGCGCCTGGGGATTCGCGGCGAGCCGCGACCTCACGGCCGCCGCGGTCGATCGCGTGGCCAAGGCCGCGGTCGCTCAGGCGCGCGCCAATCGCCGCGCGCTGGCGCGGCCGGTGCTGCTCGCTCCCACCCCCGCGGTGCCCGACGGCAGCTGGCGCAGCCCGATCGAGATCGATCCCTTCGATGTGCCGATCGAAGACAAGGTGGCGCTGTTGCTCCGCGCCAACGCCGCCGCGCTCGGCGTGCGGGGCGCGCGGTTCGTCACCTCCTCGCTGTCCTTCGTGCGCGACGAAAAGACGTATGCGTCCACCGACGACGTGTTCACGGTGCAGCAGATCTATCGCTGTCTGCCGCAGCTCACCGTCACCGCGGTGGACACCGCGCGCGGCGGGTTCGAGACCCGTCAGGCCGCCGAGGCTGCGCCGATGGGACTCGGGTGAGAGTGGGTGCTCAAGTGCGATCTCCCCGGCAACGCGCCGCGCTGGGCCGAGGAAGCGGTCCGGAAGCTGACCGCCAAGCCGGTGGAGCCGGGGCGCTACGACCTGATTCTCGAGCCGCACCACCTCTTTCTCACGATCCACGAATCCATCGCGCATCCGACGGAGCTCGATCGCGCCCTCGGCTTCGAGGCGAACTACGCCGGCACCAGCTTCGCCGCGCCGCCCGACCAGATCCTCGGCAAGCTCCGCTACGGCCCCGACTTCATGAACATCCAGGGCGATCGCTCGCAGCCGGGCTCCCTGTCGGCGTGCGGGTGGGACGACGACGGCGTCGCGCCCGAGACGTATCTGATCGTTCAGAACGGCGTGATGGTCGACTATCAGACCACACGCGATCAGGTGGCGACGCTCACGCCGCTCACCGGACGCACCCGCTCGCATGGCTGCTCCTACGCCCAATCGTGGGCCGACGTGCAGTTCCAGCGCATGCCCAACGTTTCGCTGTTGCCGGGGGAGCGCGATCTGATGCTCGAGGACCTGATCGCGGCGACCGACAACGGCATCTACATCATCGGCCGCGGCTCGTACTCGATCGATCAACAGCGCTACAACTTCCAGTTCGGCGGCCAGGCCTTCTACGAGGTGAAAGACGGCAAGATCACCGGGATGCTGAAGGACGTCGCTTACCAGGCCCGCACGCCCGACTTCTGGAACGCGATGGACATGATCGGCGGCCGGCGCTCCTATCTGATGAACGGCACGTTCAACGACGGCAAAGGCCAGCCGGGCCAGTCGAACGCCGTGAGCCACGGCTGTCCGCCGGCGCGCTTCAAGAACATCAACGTCTTGAACACGGGGAGGGACCGTGCCTGATTGGACCGGCTTCTCCCGTGCGGAAGCGCGGCAGCTCGCCGAGCGCGCGCTGGCGCTCTCGAAGGCCGAAGGGTGTCAGGTCAACATCAACTCGGGCTCCAACGCCAACACGCGATACGCCCGCAACGAGGTGACGACCGCCGGCGAGACGGAGAACGCCGCGCTTACGGTGACATCGCGATTCGGGAAACGGACCTCCAGCGTCACGACGAACGTGCTGGACGACGCCGGGCTCACCCGCGCGGTGGAGACGAGCGAACGGTTGGCCCGCCTCGCTCCCGAAAACCCCGACCTGATGCCGCTGCTGCCGGCGCAGGTCCATGCGGAGGTCCCGGCGTTCGCGGCGGCCACCGCGGCGCTCGATGCCGCGCGGCGGGCCGACGCGGTACGCACGGTCACGGGCGCGGCGAACCGCGCTGGTCTGGTCGCCGCCGGCCTGGTGCATCGCGTCGCGGGATCCAACGCCGTCGCGAACTCGGCGGGGCTGTTCGGCTACCACGCTGCCACGACCGCCGTGCACACCCTCACGATGCGCACGCCGGACGGGAAGGGCTCGGGATGGGC
>JAUYMC010000313.1 GCA_030699545.1 Gemmatimonadales bacterium
GAACCGATTCCCCGCAGCTCTACAGCGTGCCGGGGTTCTCGATGCACCGGGAGATGCGCAGCATGACGGCGGCTGGTATCTCGGCGCAGGACATTCTCTATGCCGCCACCCGCAACGTCGCCCGCTACTACAGCGCCGAGCGGGAATTCGGCAGCGTGGCGCCGGGACAGCGCGCCGACCTGCTGCTGCTCGAAGGAAACCCGCTGGCGGACCTCGCCAACGTGGCCCGGCGCGCCGGCGTCATGGTGAACGGGCGGTGGATGCCTGAGGCTGAAATACGCGCGCGCCTCGACCGGATCGCGGCCGGCTACCAGTAGCCGCTAGGGTATCGGTTTCGTCCCCAACGGCGGCTTGATCCGTACGATCCAGAGGCCGTTGTTGATGTCGTTGACGTAGGCCAATCCGTCACGCACCACCACCCCCCACGTCATCGGCGAGTTCTTGGTGACGCCGTCCATGTCGCCCGTATGGACGTGGGCGATCTCCCGCTCCTGCGCCCGCAGGTCGCCGAGCAGCTCGCCCGAGACATCGAACGCGTGGAAGCCGCCGTTGTAGGCGCCGAGATAGAGGGTGTCGCCGGCGACCCAGACGTTGTGCACGCCGCCGTACTCCGGCTCATACCACGCCACCGCCCGCGGATGCTTGAGGTCGGAGACGTCGATCGCCTGGAGGCGGCCGAATGCGCGGAACGCCGAGGCGTCCCGGGCCCCTTCCACGGCGCCCGCGGGGAAGACTTCGTCGGCGATGAAGACGTAGTTCTTGTGCCGCCACGCCGTGTGCGTGCCGCGGATGAAGCCCGGCCCATGACGCCGCTCCACGTCCCGATACAGCGCGTTGAGGTCGTACTTGAACTGCGACACGAGCTGCGGGTTCGACGGACTGCCGCCCGCCATGCCGTTGCCCACATCGAGGATCACGAGGCCGTCGTTCCAGTACGACAGATAGGCCAGACCGTCCTGGATGTCGACGTCGTGCAGCGTGCGGCCGGCGTCGGTGCGCGGCGTCCCCCACTGGGCGACTTCCTTGGGATGATACGGATCGGAGATGTCGATCACGTGCAGCGCACCGGTGCCGTCGTTGGTGATGTAGACGTGCGTGCCGAACTTCCCCTGGCGATATACGAACGCCGAGTGCACCCCCGCCGTGACGCCCTCGGTGAACTCCGCGATCGGCTTGGGATGCGCCGGATCCTCGAGCGAGACGATCACGATGCCGTTCTTGCGGTCGGCGGCGCCTTCCCGCGTGAACACCATGAACCGCCCGTCGGGGGTGGTCATGATGTCGTTGATGCGGCGGGTGTTGGCGACGATCGAGTCGGTCACCACCGGCTGTGCCGGATTGCTCACGTCGATCGCGTACATCCGGTCGCCGCCCGATCCGGTGCCGAGGTAGGCAATCCGGCCGTTGGGATGGAGCCACACTTCTTCGGTGTTGAACAGCGTGCGGGGCAGCCGGCCCACGATCTCCACCGGGCGCCGCACGTCGCGGTCGGTCACGGTGACCGCGACCTCGGCGGCGTCGGTGCCGTAGCTCGCCGTGACGACGTACTCGCCCGGCTCGTAGGCGACGAAGCTCCCGTCCTCGGTGACCACGCCCTGCCCCGGCGCAAAGCTCCAGCTGGGCGTGAGCCCGGGGATTTCGCGGCCGGCGGCGGTCAGCGCGCGGGCGGTGAACTGAACGACGTCGCCCTGGCGCAGCTTCGCGCTTCTCGGACGGATGTCGACGGAGGCGACGGTGTTCGGCGCCACCTCAAACGCGACGCGCTCGGAGGCCGCGCCCGCCGTGGCGGTGACGCTGGCGCGTCCGGCCGCGACGGCCGTGACGACGCCGTTCGCATCAACCCGGACGATGGCGCGGTTGGAGCTGCGCCACGACACGGTGTCGGAGCGGGCGTCGCCGTCCTGGCTCGTCACGCGGCCGGACAGCCGTACGCGCTGGCCGGCGACGAGCTTCGCGACGCGGGGCGCGATGGCGATCCGCGCCGCGGGGCCCGGCACGATCCGCACTTCGGTCCGTTTGACGAACGGCTTGGTGCCCGGGACGAGCGCGATGACCGACATCGGAATCGTGCCTGTCGATCCGGCGATGACCATGCCGAGCGTATCCACGCGGCCTTCGAACCGGCCGCCGGCGGCGCGGAACATGATGCGCGCGTTCGTGACCGGCTGCCCGGCGGAGTCCCGCGCCTCGGCGCGGAACCGGATGCTGTCGCCCGGGGTCAAAACTCCCCGGGCCGGCGTCAGCACGATATCCGCGACAGGTGAAGGCGGCAGCGACGGAGCCTCCTGCGGCGCGGTCGGCTGCTGTAAGACGGCCACGGCCAAAACCAGATGGAGCATCATCGGCGAGTCCCGGGTGAGGGGTTAGATTGGGAATGAAAAAATGTACACCGCGCGCAGCCGACTCGTGAAGCCGCTCATGCCGTTTGTCCTCGCGACGGCCGCGCTCGCGTCCCGACCCGCACAGCTTCCTGACTATCTCGTCTGGATCGCCTCCGAGGCGACCGACCGCATCGCCCTGGTGCGCTTCACGCCCGGCACGAACACCGCCCGCGTGGAGCGGGAGCTCACGATCGGCGTCCTGCCGACCGATCCCGACGGCCCCCATGGCGTCACCGTTTCTCCCGACGGCCGCTTCCTCTATGTCACCACCGCCCATGGACAACCGTTCGGCTATCTCTGGAAGCTCGACGCCGAGACCGGCCGGACGGCCGCCCGCGTGGAGCTGGGCAACTTCCCCGCGACGCTCCAGTTGACGCCCGACGGCGCGTTCGCGTTCGTCGTGAATTTCAATCTCCATGGCGACATGGTGCCGTCGTCGGTCTCGGTCGTCGCCACCGAGGAGATGCTGGAGATCGCGCGCATCGAGACCTGTACCATGCCGCACGGCTCCCGGATCAATCCCCAGGGCACGAAGCAGTACTCCGCCTGCATGATGGATGATGAGGTGGTGGAAATCGACACGCGAACGTTCGCGGTGGCGCGACGCATGAACGTGGGGTCTGATCAGGGACATACCGCGCATCGCGCATCGCGCACCGCGCACGATGTCTCGTGTTCGCCCACCTGGGTCCAACCGTCGGCCGACGGCACGCGGGCGTATGTCGCCTGCAACAAGGCCAACGAGATCCTGGAGCTCGATCTCGAGCGCTGGACGGTGGCTCGGCGAATTCCGGCCGGGGACGGGGTATACAACCTCGCGGTCACGCATGACGGGCGGCTGCTCATCGCGACGAACAAGCGGGCCCAATCGGTATCGGTCTTCGACCTGTCGACGGGGAGTGAGCTGGGGCGGATCGCCACGAAACGGCGGGTGGTGCACGGGGTGGTGGTGTCGCCGGATGATCGCTATGCGTTCGTGTCGGTCGAGGGTGTCGGGTCGCAGCCGGGGACGCTCGAGGTGATCGATCTGCGGCGCCGCACGTCGGTGGCGGCCGCGGAGGTGGGGCAGATGGCGGGTGGCATCGACTTCTGGAAAACCGAGGGAGGGCAATAGTCATGGCGTCACGATCAGATCGCTTCAAGAAGGCGGCCATCAAGGCCGCGAAGAAGGCAAAACAGTGGGCGCAGGTCGCCTTGCGCGAGGCGGACCGGCTGATGGCGGAGGCGCAGAAGCGCGCCGAGACGGACGACCGCCGGCGCCGCCTGAAGGCGGCGCTGCAGCGGACCGGACGCGTGCTGAAAGCGGTGGGCCGCGCCGCGGTGGTGGCGGGTGTGGCGGCGGGGATCGCGTCCGCGCGCGCGGAGAAGCGCGCGCGCAAGGCCACGAAGAAGCGCTAGCGCGCGAGCCCCACGACCGCTTTTTCCTTCCCGGTGTGGTAGATCATCACGTCGTCGCCCGGCCGCATCGCCTTCAGATGCTTGATCGCCACCGGATTGGCGACGCCGTCCCACCTCGTGCGCTTCTCGCGCACGAGGTCGGCGTGGCTGTAGGTCGTCGGCTCGGTCTTTACGATCCAGTGCCCAGGCATAGCGTCCAGTCGCGGATGATTCGCGCCAGCTCGTCCGCGGTTGCGCCCTTGAACGAGTGATCCCCTTCCTCTATTAGATGCAGCGTCGCGCGCTCCCCGAGTCCCGCGACGGCCGGCTCCAGCAGCTCGTGCGCCGCGAACGCGTCGCGCGTTCCCTGAACAAACAACATCGGAATCCCGACCGCCGACAGATGGGCGGCGCGCTCGGTCCCCGGCTTACCCGGCGGATGCAGGGGGAAGCCGAGGAACACGAGGCCGCGCACGCCGGGGAGCGGCTCCTTGGCCTGCGCCTGCGACGTCATGCGGCCGCCGAACGATTTCCCGCCGGCCAGGAGGGGCAAGCCGGGAGCCGCGGCGGCGGCCTGGCCCACCGCCTCGCGCACCCGCCGCTCGGCGACGGCGTTGTTCGTCGAGCCGATCTCATAGCGGTAGGTGGCGATGCCGGTCGCGGCCAGCGCCTGGGCGATCCGCTCGAGAAACGGCTGGCGCATGCCGCCACCCGCCCCAGGGCCCAGCACATACAGCCAGCGCGCCTCCGGCGGCCGGACGAGCAACCCCGCGGCGTCAGGCAAGGCGCCGGTTCAGCCGCTCGAGAACCCCCACCAGATCGGGCTTCAGCTCGAGCACGTTGGCCACGGGATCGCCTTTCTTCTCCAGGCGCTTCAGGGCGTTGGCAATCGTGAACTTGCTGTTCTGCAGCCGTCCGTTGACCTCGTCCCATTCGATCGGCATCGACACCGGCGCGCCGGGTATCGGGCGCACGCTGAAGGGGGCGACCATCAGCTGGCCGCCGCGGTTCTGGTAGGCGTCCACGTACACCTTGCCGCCGCGTTTGCTGATGGACCGCGTGGTGGTCGCGATGTCGGGCAGCTCATCGGTGACCACGCGCGCGAACAGAATGGCGAGCTGCAGACACTGGTCGTAGGTCAACTGCCGTCCCAGCGGCAGGAGGACGTGCAGACCCGACTTTCCCGTCGTCTTGACGAAGGCGGGCATCTCGACCTCTTCACACAGCTTCCGGACGGCTTTTGCGATCGTGATCACGTGCGCGAACGGCGCGTCCTTGGGATCGAGGTCGATGAGGCACCAGTCCGGCCGCCGCAGATCGTCGATGCGCGAGCCCCAGATGTGCAGCGGAATCGTGCCGAGGTTCACGAGATAGCTGAGCGACTCGACGTCGCCCACGACGAAGTAGTCGATGTCGCGCTGCGTGTCCTCACTCCAGATCGGGACGGTCTGGATCCAGTCGGGGACAAACTTCGGCGCGTCCTTCTGATAGAACGACTTCCCGTTGATCCCGTCGGGATAGCGCGTCAGCACCACCGGCCGGTCTTTGAGATACGGCAGCAGCCAGGGCCCCATCGAACGGTAGTATTCGATCAAAGCTCCTTTGGTATAACCCTCCTCCGGCCAGAACACTTTATCCAGGTTACTGAACTTGACCTCGCGGGGAACAGGGACTGGGGAAGGGGGAAGGGGTGCTTCCGGTGCGGACCCTTCCCCATTCCCCATTCCCGGCATTCTCACGTCCTCCGGCTTCTTGTCGTCGCGGAACCTGACGAACACCGGCTGCCTGAGCAGACCATCCGTCGTGAACTCCTTGTACCGGACGTCGCACACGAGACGGGGCTCGACCCAGGTGTGGTCCGGCCCCTTGGGCAGGGTGCCCTGCTCCGGCGGCTTGCACGGCGGCGTCGGACGGACGAGCGGCTCGAGCAGCGCCATCACGTCGTCCAGCTGCGCGCTCGTGAACCCCGACCCCGCCCGCCCGCAGTAAATCAACTCGCCGTCCTTGTAGGCGCCGACGTGGAGCGAGCCGAAGCCGCCGCGCGAGCCTTTCGGCTTGGAGAAACCGACCACCACAAAATCGTCCATGCGATCGGCGCGGATCTTGAGCCAGTCGGACGAGCGGCCGCTGCGATACGGGCTATCGGCCTTCTTGGCCACGACGCCTTCGAGACCGAGCTGCACGACCTGCTCGTACAGCGCCTCGCCCTGTTCCTCGAAGTGCTCCGAGTACCGCAGCGCGCCCGCGGAAGGAAGGATCTTGCGCAGGATCTCCTTGCGCTTGATCAGCGGCAAGCGGCGCAGGTCGTAGCCCGCGAACGCGAGCAGATCGAAGACGTACAGCGTCGCCGGCGCTTCGATCGACGCACGCTTCACCTCCGCACGTCCCGACAGCTTGGCGCGCGTCTGCAGCTTCGAGAAACTGGGATGACCGGACTCGTTGAGCACCACCAGCTCGCCGTCGAGGATCACGTTCTCGAACGGGAGCGCCTTCACGGCGCGGGCCAGCTCGGGAAACGCGCCCGCGTAGTCGAGCCCCTTGCGCGAATAGAGCACCGCTGCGCCGTCCTCACAGGCCGCGCGCATGCGGTAGCCGTCGAGCTTGACCTCGAACACCCACCCCGGCCTGGAAAACGGCGCGGCGCGCGGCTCCGCCAGCATCAGCTCCGTATCCTCGACGCGCAGCGTGCGCTGGGGCGCGCCCAGCCTCTCGAGCTCCCGCTTGATCGGCTCGGCGCGCTGCCGGGCGCTGGCCAGCTGGTCCACGGCCAGCCCGGAGAGCACCGACTCCTCGGGATACGGCTCCTCGGAGACGAACCCGTCGCGTTCCTTGATGAGCAGCCACTCTGTGGGCGTCTTCTTCAGTTTGATGAGCGTCCAGCGGCCGCGCAGCTTGTAGCCGCGCAGCTCGAACAGCAGCTTGCCCTTCTCCATCCCTTCGTGCGGATCCTCGAGCGGCACCCAGACGCCGCGGTCCCAGACGATCACCGCGCCCGCACCGTAGTTGCCTTCGGGGATGATGCCCTCGAAGTCTCCGTACTCGAGCGGGTGATCTTCGACATGGACGGCCAGGCGCTTGTCGGCGGGATTGGCGGACGGGCCTCTGGGGACGGCCCACGACTTCAGCACGCCGTCCATCTCGAGCCGCAGGTCCCAATGCAGCCGCGTGGCGTCGTGCTGGTGAACGATCAGCAGGCCCCCCGGCTGCTTCGCGGGGACGATGGGGTGTACGCCCGCCGGCTCCGGCGTACTAACCGGTGAACGCTTTGCGCGATAAGGACTAAGCGCGTCCCTCTTCCGATTCCTGGACATGCGGCCGTATCATACC
>JAUYMC010000315.1 GCA_030699545.1 Gemmatimonadales bacterium
GCCGCCGCCAGCGCCGCCCCCTGCCCCTCCACCGGCTCCAGCGGACAGTGGTGCCCCAGCACACTGAGCCGTACGAGAACGTTCTCGAGACCATCGGGTGGACGCCACTGATCCGGCTGCAGCGCGTCACCCGTGGGCTGCGCACGCCGGTCTACGTGAAGGCGGAGTTCTTCAATCCCGGCGGGTCGGTGAAGGACCGCATCGGCGTGGCGATGATCGAAGCGGCCGAGCAGGCGGGGAAGCTCCGGCCGGGCGGTCTGATCGTTGAGGCGACCTCTGGGAATACGGGCGTGGGGCTCGCGATCGCCGCCGCCGTGAAGGGATACCGCTGCATCTTCACGATGCCCGACAAGATGTCGCAGGAAAAGGCCCGGTTGCTGCGCGCGCTGGGCGCCGAGGTGATCATCACGCCGACGGCGGTGCCGCCCGACCATCCCGACAACTACATCATGAAAGGCCGCGCGATCGCGGCAGCGCACGAGAACGCCATCTTCGCCGATCAGCACTACAATCCCGTGAACCCCGAGGTTCACTACCGCACGACAGGACCGGAGATCTGGCGGCAGACGGACGGTGCGGTGACGCATTTCGCCTGCGCGCCCGGGACCGGCGGCACGGTGAGCGGCGCGGGCCGCTATCTCAAGGAGCAGAATCCCCGGATTCGCGTGATCGCCGGTGATCCGGTCGGGTCGATCTACACCGACTACGCCACGACGCACGCAAAAGCCGAAGGCCAGCCCTACAAAGTCGAAGGGATCGGCGGCGACAAGATTCCCACCTCACTCCATTGGGACGTCATCGATGAGTGGATCCGAGTGAGCGACAAGGACGCGATGCTGATGGCCCGCCGGCTCGCCAAGGAAGAGGGGTTGTTCGTCGGCGGATCCACCGGGGTGAACATCGTTTCGGCGCTCGATGTGGCGCGGCGCGTGGACGACCCGAAGGCGTGCGTGGTGACGGTGCTGGCCGACACGGGGGAGCGCTATCTCTCCAAGGTCTACAACGAGGAATGGCTGCGCGAGAACGAAGTGCTCGAGGATGAGCGCACGACGGTGGGGCGGCTGGTCGGCGGGAAGGATCGCGCCGCGCCGGCGTTGATTCACGTGGCCCCGGAAGCCTCCGTGCGTCAAGCGCTGAATCTGATGAGCACGTACAACGTCTCGCAGCTGCCGGTGCTCGAGAACGGAGACGGCGTGGGGGCGGTGTCCGAGCAGTCGCTGATGGCGCGCGCGATCGAGCAGCCCACCGTGCTCGACAGCCCCGTGCGCGAGCTGATGGATCCGCCGTTCCCGGTGGTCGACAGCGATTCCCCGGCATCGCGGCTCGCCGCGCTGCTGGGCCGTCGCATGCCGGCCGCGCTGGTGCGGCAGAACGGCCAGGTGGTCGGGATTGTGACACGGTACGACGTGCTCCACCAGCTGGCGGGCATCCGATGATGCGCATCGTGGTGCTCACGGGTGGCGCGACCGCCGAGCGTGCCGTCGCCTTCGCCAGCGCGTCCCAGATCGTCGCGGCGCTGCGCAGCCGCGGTCACTCGGTCTCCGTGGTAGACACCGTCAGCGGACCGCTGGATGACGCCGCCGAGCGCGCCCAGCTCGGCGGCGTCGTGGGCACGGCGCCGCCGGCGGACGGGCCGGACCTGGAGGCGCGGGAACGGCGGTTGCTCTCGGAGCGTCTGGCCGAGCTGGACGCCGTGCGGCGGGCCGACGTCGTATTCCTGGCGGTCCATGGGGGCGTCGGGGAAAACGGGACGCTGCAGGCGCTTCTCGACGTCATCGGGGTGCCCTATACCGGCAGCGGGCCGCTGGCGAGCGCCCTCGCGATGGACAAGGACCTCGCCAAGCGGCTGTTTCGGGCGACCGGCGTGCCCGTGCCGGCGTGGTTCATGGCCCCTGTGGCTCCCGAGGACGTGACGACGGCGCTGGGCTGGCCGGTGATCGTGAAGCCCTCGAAGCAGGGGTCGTCGGTCGGGCTGACCCTGGTCAAGAAGGCGCAGGACCTGGATGCCGCGGTAACGCTGGCGGCGCGCTATGACGACGAGGTCATGGCCGAGCAGTTCATTCCGGGGCGGGAGCTGACGGTGGGGGTGCTGGGGGATGTGCCGCTCCCGGTGGGGGAGATCGTCCCCAAGCACGAGCTGTTCGATTATGAGACCAAGTACACGCCCGGGATGTCCGACGAGACGTTTCCCGCCCGGATCGAAACCCTGCTGGCGCGCCAGTTGCAGGAGTATGCGCTGATGGCGCACCGCGCCTTGAAACTCGGAGGGTATTCCCGCGTTGACTTTCGAGTGAGCCCCGAGGGCGACATTTTCTGCCTCGAGGCGAACTCGCTGCCGGGGATGACCCGCACGAGTCTGTTCCCGCAGGCCGCCCAGGCCGCGGGGATCGCGTTCCCGGAGCTGTGCGAGCGCATCGCCCGCCTGGCCCGGAACAATGAGGCCGGGGCACGGGAATAACAGAGACGCTCACTCGCCGAGACGCCGAGGATCAGATGGGCCCGCAGCGGATGTATGGATTGACGTTATGGGTACGACGCCTGGTCGTAGCCAACCTGCTCGTGTTCCTGCTACAAATGACCGTCTTCGTCGACCCGCGCTTCGCGGAGGCGCTGGGGTTTGCCCCATTCGCCGCCCTCGAGCGGCCGTGGACGTTCGTCACCTATCTCTTCGTCCACGCGGGCCCTCTGCACCTCGCGTTCAACCTTCTGATGCTGTGGTTCTTCGGCTCCTCGGTCGAAGCGCGGATGGGCGGCAAGCCGTTCTTCCTTTATTATCTGTTGTGCGGCATCGGCGGCGCGGCATTCTCCTTCTTGCTGACCCAGTGGGTGCCCGTCCAGCTGATCGTCGGGGCCTCGGGGGCCATCCTGGGCGTGGCGCTGGCCTTCGCCTGGTATTGGCCGAACCACCCCGTCCACGTCTTCCCGCTGCCCGAGCCGGTGCCGGCGAAGTGGCTGGTGACGTTTTTCGTCGCCCTCGACCTGGTGCTCGCGGCGGCTGGGGCGAGCGACGGCGTCGCGCATCTCGCCCACCTGGGCGGCGTGGGCACGGGCCTCCTGGTGCTGAAGGGCCAAGCGTGGCGGCTGCGCCGCGCGGAGCGCGAGGTGCGCCAGACCTCGGAATCGAGCGTCCTGGTCACCCCGTCGTCGCAGGCCAGCCGGAACCGGAACACCCGCGGGCCTCGTCCGCTGCGGTCGGACCAGAAAGAGCTGCGGACCCGCGCGGAGATCGATCGGGTGCTCGACAAGATTTCAGCGACTGGCGTGGAGAGCCTCACGCCTGCCGAGCGGAAGTTTCTTGCGGAGATGAGCCGCCGGATGCGGACCAAGCACTGAGCGCCGCGTGATCGTGCTGCTGCTCGCCGCGCTGATCCTGCAGGATCCGGTGCCGGACGACGCGGCAGCGCGCGTGGAATCGTTGCTCGCGGCGGGCGATGTGCCCGCCGCTTTGCGTCTGGCCACCACGATCGCCGCACGGGATCCCCGCGACGCGCGCGCCCAGCTGTTGCTCGGGCGCGCGCACTTTGCGCGCCGCGTCATCGGCCGCTATCCCGCGCTCGACCGCTTTCGCACCGCGGCCCGCCTCGCGCCGCGGGATCCCGAGCCGTTGTACTGGCAGATGAAAGTCGGCTTCCATCTGCGCGGCGACGAGGGGGAGATCATCGCGCGCGAGGCGCTGCTGCGCCTGTTTGCGCTGACCCCCGAGTATGCGGATGCGTGGGAACGCTTCCAGGATGTCTACCGCAACCCGAAGGTCTGGCGCCGCGCCGAGCGCGCGCTGGCGACGCATGGTGAGGCGCGGGTCGCGTTGGAGCGCCGGGCCGAGCTCTTGCTATCACTCGAGGACGCCGCCCGCGCTGATTCGTTGCTGGCCGTCGTGATGGCGCGCCATCCGCCGACGTCGCGCGCGTGTCTCCTGCGCGGTACGGCGGCATTCCTCGACGGACGGATTGCGGCCGGCTACGCCTGGCATGATTCCGCGATCACCCTGGCGGGCGCCGACTCCAGTGAAGCGCTGTGGAAGGAGGCCTGGGTGATCGCATCGCCCGAGGAAGCGGACGCCTATACGATGCTGCTCGCCGAGGACCGGCCGGCGTTCTTCCGACGGTTCTGGCAGCGGCGGGATCCGAATCTGCTGACACCCGAGAATGAGCGCGTGTGGGAGCATGCGACACGGGTGGCGGAGAGTCGTGCCCAGTATCGCCTGCTCCATCCACAGCGATCGATCTATCACTCCGCCAAGGCGCGGACGCTGGGCATGTTCGGGGAGCGCCGCGAACTCACCGACCTCGCCTGGCGTGTCGATGACGTGCAGGAAACCACGCTGCCGCGGGCGTTCCGCGCCGGTCTGACGGCTCAAGGACTCGTCTTCATTCGTCATGGCCGGCCGGATGAGCAGGCGCCGTGTGTCCTCGATCTGCGCCGCCCCCTCGAGACGCCCGCCTGCTACAGTCACCTCGACGTGGAGGGCTGGCTGTACCACACGCCTGACGGCCCCGTCACACTCGGCTTCAGCCGGGGTGGCGAGTTCTTCAAGCCGGTGACCCGTGACCAGGTGCAGACCATCGGCAGGCTGCTGCAAACGGACCGTTCCGCGCTGCCCGCGCCGCTGGCCGCGACGGCGTGGCTGGCGTTCTTTCGAAGCGCCCATCTCGGCTTGACGGACGTCTACATCCGCACGGCGGGCGACACGGCCGCGGCGCGGGTGTGGGACGCCGTCGGAGAATCGGTGCCCGCGGTTTCGATCGACGACGGAATCCTCGCGCTGAACGTACCGCCCGGGCGCTACGACTTTGGACTCGATGTGGATTCCGCGGGCTCCCTCGGGCGGCTCCGCGGCGAGGTGCAGGTGCCGTGGTTCGCGTCCCGAGGCGCGAAGCTCTCGCTGTCGACGCTGGTGATCGCGTCCGCCGCCACGCTCCTCGATCGCGATGCGGCGCTCCGCGGTATGCCGGCCGACTTCACCTATCCCGCGAGCTCCCCACTTGCCGCGTACCTCGAGATTTACGGTCTGACGACCGACGCGGACGGCCGGTCGCAGTATCGCGTGCGCTACACCTTCGAGCCGGTCCGCGCGCTGCCGGCGCGGCTGCTCGGCATGGGCGCCGGTTCCGTGGTGTTTGAGTTCGATCGCGCGGCGCCGAGCGGCAGCGCCATGGAGCGGCTGGTGATCGATCCCGACCGACTGGCGGCCGGACGGTATCGGGTCGCCGTGGCGGTGACTGACCTGCGCCGGAATGTCAAGTCGGAGTCGGCCTCGCTCGACATCGTCATCCGCTGACCGCCGCTTGTCCGCCGCGGGCCGCGTTCCCAGATTGGTGCGGCCACCGGCTCCATGCTCGTCAACCTCGTTCCGGAATTCCTCTCTGTGCTGTCCGCCACGGATCCGTCCGCGGCGTACCACGAGTATCTCGATCACCATCGGCCGGTACTGACCGCGTACTGGCGCAACTACGTGCTCGACCCCGACTCGCCGCACGCCGAGCCGATCGTGGCGGCGGCGCTGCGCGCCGACCGCAGCGATCTCCGACGCCTGCTCGAGGACGTGGACGTCGTGGCGCAGGTGGAAGACGCGCTGCGGCGCTCGCTCGAAGCGCTCGAGGCCGACTGTCCGGTGGATCTCTACCTGATGGTCGGCGTCGGCGCCGCCAACGCGGGCGAGCTCGTCGTCGGAGGCCGCGGCATCGCGTTCGTCTGTCTGGAGCATTTCACCGGCCGGGCCAATGCGCAGACGTATGGTATGGGCCTGGCGCCGCATCTCTTGCCGCTGTGGATCGCGCATGAGGTCGCCCACGCGCTGCGCTACACCTCGCCGACGAGCCGGGCGGCGATGCGGCGGCTCGTGGCCGAGCAGGGCGGTTACTACGACTGCTGGGAGGTCGGCTCGCGCGCGACGCTGCGCGAGCTCGTCACGAATGAAGGGGCCGCGATCGCGGCGGCGCAGGCCGTCGCCCCCGGATTCGAGCCGTGGGAGTACTTCGGCTACAATCGCCGCCAGTACCGGCGGTTGCGCGAGCTGGACGCCTTTCTGCGCCGGGCCTCGGCGCAGGATCTCGACGCCGCCGGGCTGGGGCTGCGGCTGCGCTACCTCTCCGGCGGCATGAGTCCCGCGGCGCGGCTGTTGAGCGGACGGGTGTTGCCCGAGCGCTCGGGCTATTATCTCGGCATGCGACTGGTGGAGAGCTACCTGGCCGAGCACGGGGCCGCGTCCACGGTGCGGGCGGGCGTCGACGAGCTGCGGCTGGCGGACGACCGTGCGTCGGGGATCCAGACGGCGTGAGCCCCTCTCCACGGGCCCGCAAGCCGGCGCGGGAGCCGGCCACCGGATCGGCCGCCCCCCCCGCAGGAGGCGAGCGCCGCGTCAACCGGCCCCTGCGGGAGGTGCTCGACGAGCTCCTGGGTCACGCCCGGGAGATCGCGCGCCGGGCCAAGGCGATGACCCCTGCGGAGCTCGATTACGCCCAGCAGCGGCTGGAATGGCTGGCGGACGAGGTCTGGCGGGTGGCCACCGGCGAGGCGACGCCGCCCGAGTAGATTACGCGGATGGGCACGCGCGGCGCGTTCACGGTGACGGTGACGAAGGAAGACCTCGTCTTTGCCGCCGCGCATTTCATCACCTTCGCCGGGCACCGCTGCGAGACGTTGCACGGGCATAACTACCGGGCTGGCGTGCAGGTCGAAGGCGGCATCGACCCCGAGAGCTGGTTCGTCCTCGATTTCGCCGCCCTGAAACGTCTGATGCGCCGCCTGACCGACGAGCTGGACCACCGCGTGCTGCTGCCGCGCGACAACCCGAAACTGGCGATCGCGGAGCGCGACGGCAGCGTGCACGTGGCCTTCGATGGTCAGCCGCGCTACGTCTTTCCCGCGCGCGACTGCGTCATTCTGCCAATCCCCAACACGACCGTCGAAATGCTGGCGCAGTATCTGACGCGGCGCGTGCGCGCGGAGCTCGACGGCGTGCAGATCACGGCGATCGAGCTCGAGGTCGAGGAGAACTTCGGCCAGTCGGCCAGTTACCGGGAGGCGCTCGACTGATGACCCCCCAACACGATCTGCCGGCCGGCTGGCGCCGGGAGGGCGACGCCATCGTCCGCGAGTACCAGACCGACGGCTGGCCCACCACCCTCATGCTGGTGAATGCGATCGGGTTTTACGCCGAAGCGGCGGATCATCATCCCGATCTCGCGGTCAGCTGGGGCACGGTCGTAGTGAAACTGTGGACGCACACCGCGGGCGGGGTCACGCCGAGCGACATCGAGCTGGCGCACGTGATCGAGCAGCTCGCCGGCTGGCGTCCCCCGGCCGACGGCGCCCTCCGAGGGACAAAGAAAAAGTTCGTCGGCCCATGACGCTGGTGCAGGCGCTGTCTCCCACCCCAGACCCGCTCGCGACTTGCGCCCACTTCACCGGCCTTCCCCACCTCGTCTTCCTCGACAGCTCGGCCCACGGGCCCGTGGGGCGCTATTCCTTTCTCATGGCGGATCCGGTCGCGACGATCCGCGCACCCGACGTGCGAGACCCGCTGCTCGCGGCGCGGACCGCGCTGACACCGCACCGCCGGCCGACCCTGCCCGGCCTGCCGCCGTTTCAGGGCGGTCTCGCCGGATACCTCGGGTATGAGTGGGGCGCCGAGCTGGAAGGCGTGCGGCGCCCGCCGGACGCGGCGCCGATTCCCGACGTGATGCTCGGTGTGTACGACTGGACGATCGCCTGGGATCATCACGAGGACCGCGCCTGGATCATCGCCTGGACAGAGGAGCGGATGGCGTTCGTTCGGGATCGCCTCGCCGCTGCCCCGCGGCCGTGCGGCCGTGCGGCCCTCCGGCCGTCGGCCATCGCTTCGAATTTCACGCGGGCCGGGTACGAGTCGGCCGTGAGTCGAATCCGCGACTACATCGCGGCCGGAGATGTCTACCAGGTCAACCTGGCGCAGCGATTCCAGAGCCGGTTTGCCGGCGCGCCGCTGGCGCTCTACCGCGAGCTGCGCGCGCGCAATCCGGCGCCGTTCGGGGCCTATCTCGACGTGGGGG
>JAUYMC010000159.1 GCA_030699545.1 Gemmatimonadales bacterium
GTGACGACCACTTCGCCTTCGCCCCGCACCGCGCGCAGGAAACTCTCGAGCTCGAGCCGCAGCGGCTCCGCTTCGGGGGCTTCGAGCCGGAGGTGCTCGACGATCTCCTCCATCTTGGTCGCGCCGAATCCCTGCCACCCATGCTTCAGCCGGTAGAAGTGCCCGTTGCCCTGCGCGAGGTCGAGCGAGAAGTACCCGGTAGGCTGGAAAATCCGGAGTTTGCGGGTGCGCTCTCGCGACACCCGGCTCGCCGTGATCACCGCGACCGCTCCGTTGGCGAATTCGACCCGCGCGTTGGCGATGTCCACGTGCGCCGTCAAAATCGGCACCCCGGTCGCGCGCACCTCCACCACCTCCGCGCGCACCAGCTCGAGGACCAGATCGAGGTCGTGAATCATCAGGTCGAGGATCACGGCGACGTCCGTCCCGCGCGGTTGGAACGGGGCGAGCCGCTCCGTCTGGAGAAAGCGCGGCTCCTCGAGGTAGGGCGCGGCCGCGCGCACGGCGCGGTTGAACCGCTCCACGTGGCCCACCTGCAGCGCGACCCCGCGGTCGCGGGCCGCATGAACCAGCTGTTCGGCTCCGGGCAGGGTGTCGGCCAGCGGCTTTTCGATCAGGACGGGCAGACCCCGCGCCAGGACCGCCAGGCCGACCTCGACGTGCGCCGGTGTGGGGACGACGACGCTGACCGCCTGCGACCCGTCGAGCAGCGCGTCCAGCGAGGGGTGCGCCACGGTGTCGAGCTCGTGCGCGACCTGCGCCGCGCGCGCGGGGTTGATGTCGTAAATCCCGACCAGCTCGGCCCCGTCGATCTTCTTGAGCAGCCGGGCATGGTGATAGCCCAGCGCCCCGGTGCCGACCACCCCGACGCGGACGGGGATGGGGTGGCTCCGTGAGGTCACACCATCACTCCCCGCTGTGACGCTTCGATGAACCGGAGGAACGTCTCGACTTCCGCCACGTGGGGCAGCTCGATACGCGCGCGCGCGATGCCCTGACTCACGGTGAGATCGGAGTTGAACACCAGGCGGTAGGCGCGCTTCAGGGCCAGCTTGGTCTCCGGCGAGAAGCCGGCGCGCTGCAGGCCGACGGAGTTGAGCCCGTAGAGGTGGACGGGGTTGCCGGCGGCCTTGGTGTACGGCGGCACATCCTGATTCACCCGCGAGGCGCCGCCGACGAACGCGTACGTCCCGATGCGCACGAACTGGTGGATCGGCACGACGCCGCTGATGATCGCGCGGTCGTCGACGGTGACGTGCCCCGCCATCTGGACGGCGTTAGCGATGATGACGTCGTTTCCCACGACGCAGTCGTGGGCGACATGCACGTACGTCATCAGGAAGCAGCGGGCTCCCACGGTGGTCTTGCCGGTGGCGGTGCTGCCGCGATTGACCGTGCAGTACTCCCGGATGATCGTCCCATCACCGATCTCGACCCACGTTTCCTCACCCCTGTACTTGAGGTCCTGCGGGTCACTGCCGATCACGGTGCCGTGCCCGATCGTCACGCCGCTGCCGATCCGCGCGTTGCGTTCGATGATGGCGTGCCCCGCGATCGCGCCGCGGTCGCCCACGGTGACGTGCGGCCCGATGATGCTGTAGGGCCCGACCGAGACGTCGGTCCCCAGCTGCGCGGTCGGATCGACCAACGCGGTCCGGTGAATCACTTGTCGACCACCATCGCCATCATCTCGGCCTCGGCCACCACCTGGCCGTCCACGTACCCCGCGCCCTTCATCCGGCACGTCTTGCCGCGGAACTGGATCATCTCGAGCTCGAAGCGAATCTGATCGCCCGGCACGACCGGGCGGCGGAACTTCACGTTGTCGAGCGACATGAAGTACACGACCTTGTTCGCGGTATCCTGGCCCTCGAAGTGGCTCATCAGCAGCATCCCGCCGACCTGCGCCATCGCCTCGATGATCAACACGCCCGGCATGATCGGGTGACCCGGGAAGTGTCCCTGGAAGAACGGCTCGTTGATCGTGACGTTCTTGATGCCGACGATGCGCTTCTGCCCCTCCACCTCGAGAATCCGGTCCACGAGCAGGAACGGATACCGGTGCGGCAGGTAGTCCATGATTTTGGCGATATCCATGGCCGGCACTCCCGTCCGTTTGCCCGCCCGGGCGATCGCCCGGGCCAGCGCGATGTTCCCGCCGTGGCTGGGCCGCGTGGCCACCACGTGGGCGCGGATGCGCGCGCCCGTGAGCGCCAAATCGCCGACGATGTCCGCCGCCTTGTGGCGCACGAACTCGTCGGGCCAGCGCAGCGCCCCGCCCGCCACGATCCCCTGCTCGTCCAGCACGATCGCGTTGGCCGCCGACGCTCCCTTGATCAGTCCCTTCGCCTGCAGCGCCGCCACCTCGCTCGTGAACCCGAACGTCCTAGCCGGCGCGAGCTCGGCGGCAAACCGCTCCGGGGTCACGTCGTAGCTCCCCGCCTGCCGCCCGATCAACGGATGCGCCCACTCGATCGTCACGGTCAGCTGCAGCGACTTCGCCGGCGCCACCAGATACGTCGCGTCCCCTTCGGTGACGGTGAACGGCGCCTGCACGGTAAGCGTCGCCGGCTCACCGCCGACATCGGCAAGACCGGCCTCGCGCAACGCCTCAAAGTACGGCTGCACGCTGCCGTCGAGAATCGGCGGCTCCGGCCCCGTGAGCTCGATCGTGAGGTCGTCGATTTCGTGGGCCGCGACGGCCGCGAGCAGGTGCTCGACGGTGTGAATCGTGGCCGCCCCGCGCCCGATGGCCGTGCGCCGCTCCACCGCTTCGACTTCCGTGAGGCGCGCCGGGACCTCGGGACACCCGGGCAGATCGGTACGCCGGAACACGATCCCCCGCCCCGCGGGCGCCGGCAGGAACGTGGCCTCGGTCGTCACGCCGGTGTGCAGACCGGTGCCGCGCAGGGCCGTGGTGCGCGAGACCGACCGCCTAGTGGGTCGCAGGGGGAGCGGCGGAGGGAGGAGTGACCGGCTCGGCGGGGGTCGCCAGGCGCTCGAGCTCGTCTACGATCTTGGTGAGCCGGTAGAGCGCCGCCTGCGCCCGGAGATACTCCCGGTGCGAGCGCGCCGGATAGCCCGACACCGTGCTCTCGGCCGGGATGTCGGCGATCGAGCCCGACTGCACGAGCAGACGCGCCCCCCGTCCAATCGTAACGTGATCCGCGATGCCCGCCTGTCCGCCGATGATCACGTCGTCCTCCACCTGCACGCTCCCCGCGAGGCCCGCCTCAGCCATGATCAGACAGCGCGCCCCGATGTGCACGTTGTGCGCGATATGGACGAGGTTGTCGATCTTCGTCCCCGACCCGATCACCGTGTCGTCCACGCTGCCGCGGTCCACGCACGTATTCGCCCCGATCTCCACGTCGTCTCCGATCAGGCAGCGCCCGACGTGGGGGATCTTGCGGTGGGCTTCCCCCCCCCCCTTGCCCGGGATGTAGCCGAACCCATCGCTCCCGAGCACCGCCCCGGCATGGACGATCACCCGCTTCCCGAGCGCCGTGCCGGCGTACACCGTGACCCCCGGGTACAGCTGCGTGTCGGCGCCCAGCGCCACGCCGTCTCCCAGGACGCAGCCGGCACCGATCCGTACGTTGCGGCCGAGCTGCACGAGGCTGCCGATCACGGCATGCGCGCCGATTTCAACCGGCTCCTGCCAGGCGGCGCCGCGCCCGATCACGGCGCTCGGATGGACGCCCGGCTCCCAGACACTTTGGGGATAGAGCACCGGGAGCACCACCAGCAGCGCGGCGTGCGGCTCGGCGACGATGATGCGGGTCTCGGGGCCGCCGGTGGCGTCGGCAAAGGCCGGCGCCACGAGGACGACGGACGCGCTAGTACGTTGAAAGTACGGGAGATAGCGGGCTGATGCAAGAAAAGACAGATCGCCCGGGCCGGCGCGCTCCAGCGGCGCGACGCCGGCGACGGTCACGGTCCCGGGGCCGACCAACTGGCCGCCGGTGAGCGCCGCGATTTCGCTCGCGGCAATCGGCCTCGCCCCCGCCGAATTCATAGCGCGGTGGGCGGAGGCGCGAGGACCGCTACTGCGACTGCTGGAGGCGTTGCAGGACCCGGGCCGTGATGTTCAACGACGGGTCGGCCGCGGCGATCAGCCCGCCGGCCGCATCGGCATCGAGGATCAGCGCGTAATTGAGCTCCGCGCGGATCCCCTGGATCACCGAGTTCACGCGCACCTGGATGGGCTGCAGCAGCTCCTGCTCGCGTTGGCGCGCGCGATCCTGCAGCTCATTGGTCCGCTGCTCCATGCGCTGCTGCATCGCCTGCAGCTCCCGCTGCTTCGTCTGGCGCGCGGCGGGCGACAGCGCGATCGACTGCTGATCGAGCGCCTGCACGGCGGAGTCGAGCTGCTGTTGCAGCTTCTGGACTTCGGTGCGGAAGCCCTCCACTTCCTTCATGTACGTGGACTCGGCGGCGGCGTATCCCGGCGTGCGCTGGAGAATCTCGCGGGAATTGATGATCGCGATCCTGGGCGCGGCCGCGGCGGCCTGCGCCGGCGCGACGCCCGGCGCCGCGGTGAGGGCGAGGACGGCAACGAAACTGGCGAGAACGAGACGCGGCATAACGCAAGGCTCCCGGTAGGTACGAAGGTCGAGGTCTAGAAGAAGTTGCCGAGCTTGAAGTGCAGTTTCCAGCCCGGGTCCGGCCGGCCGAACGTGTCGACCCGGTCGAAGCCATAGGCGTAATCCAGGCCGAGCGGTCCCAGGGGCGAGATGATCGCCGCGCCGATCCCGGCGCCGCGGAACAGGCGGGTCGGATTGTACTGCGCGGGCCGCGCCCACACGTTGCCCGCGTCCAGGAACACCGACAGGTACAGCATCTGCGAGATCCGCATGCCCAATTCGCTCGTCATCATGAAGAACGACTTGCCGAAGGCATTGGGACTGGCGCCGCTGCTGCTCGCGTTGGGATCGAAGCCGAACGGCGTGATCGAAGCTTCATCGTAGCCGCGCAGCGGGATGAAGAACTGCGTCCCGCCCAGCGTGAACAGCTGCTCGAAGAAGGGCGCATTCCCGAACACGAAGCCGGAGCGCGTCGAGAACCCGAGCACGAAGCGGACGGCCGACCCACCGGACGTCCCCGAGCCCCACTGGCCGAGCGGCGCGTAAAAGCGGCTCTCGGCGTCGATCCGCTGGAAGTTGCCGGTCCCGCCCAGCAGGCCGCCGCTCTGCGAGAGGCCGAACTGCACCATCGTCCCGGCGGTGGCGAACGGCAGGTCCACGCGGGTGTCGCGCATGAACGACGCGCCGACCGTCGAGCGGATGCAATCGGAGCAGCCGAACCGGTTGGCGAACGCGTTGTTGGTGGCCGACCCCGTGAAGGTCTGCTCGTCGATGGTGTAGGACAGGAACAGCCGCGAGTAGTTGTCGCCGAACAGCGGGAAGCCGAACTGCAGGCTCGCGCCCCGCCGCCGCAGCCGGCCCACGTTCGCGATCACGTAGCGCACGCGCGTATTGTGCAGGCTGATCGTGCCCGAGATGCGCGATTCGCGGATCGCCGGATCGGTGAACGACACTTCGAAGTCGTTGATGTTCTTGCCGAACTGCCACTGGAACCGGCCGCGTTTCCCCTGCCCGAAGAGGTTCGGCTCGTCGAGACCGAGGAACCCGCCGACGCCGGTGCCCTGGCCGACCGACGCCCCGAAGTTCACGTTCCCCGTCCGCTTCTCCGTGACGTGGAAGACGATATCGATGTCCCCCTGGTCGTTGGCGGGACGGGTTTCCGGGAACGCCAGCGGCTGCTGGAAGAAGCCGAGGTTCGAGATCCGCTGGTACGACGCGAGCAGCGCATCCTGCCGGAAGACGTCGCCCGGGATCATGACGATGGCTTCGCGGATCACGCGCTCATGGGTGATGTCGTTGCCGCGGATCTCCACCCGGTTGACGATGGCCGGCTGCCCTTCCGTGATCACCCAGCGGAGGTCCGCTACCGCCCGGCCCTCGCTGTCGGTGCGGCGCGTCACGTCGGGACGGACGGACACGTAGATGTAGCCGTTGTTGTAATACAGCATCTGCACCTCGCGGGTCGCGTCCTTCCAGCGCTCCTCGTCGAACATCGCGTCGGGCGCCCGCCGCCCGATCCCGAGGAACCCGGTCCGCCGCTCTTCCCGGAAGGGGTAGAACGTCTCCAGCTCCTCGGTGGAGAACCGCCGGCTGCCGACGATCTCGAATGCGCCCACCCGGTAGGGGTCGCCTTCGCTCACCCGCACGACCAGCGTGGCCTTGCCGCTGCCCTCGTGCAGCAGCAGCGTGTCGTCCAACACCTGGAAGTCCACGAAGCCCCGGGAGCCGTAGAAGGTCGGCAGCCGCTCGCGCAGGTCCTCGGCCAGCTTCTCGTCGTTGTACTCGCCCGACTTGAACCACCAGAAGCCCTCGGGCTGCGTCTGCATCTTGCCGACGATCTGCGCGTCGCTGAAGTGCGTATTGCCGTCGATGCGCACCTGGGCGATCGCCACGCGCCGGCCCTCGGTCACGTCGAGGACGAGGCGGACGGCGGTGGAGTCGCTCTCGTAGACGTACACCGGGCGGGTGCGCGCGAGATAGAACCCATGGCTGCGGTACAGCGAATCCACGCGCGCGCGGCTGCGCTCCACCGCCGCCGGATCGACCGGGCGGCCCTGATCGAGCGTGACCTTGTCCTTCACGGAGCGCTCGGAGAGCTGGTCGACGCCGCGCAGCGTCCAGCGGGCGAGGACCGGCCGCTCGCGCACGCGAATCACCAGGACGCTCTTCCCGTCGGCGGTGCGGCGCTCTTCGATGCGGATGTCGTCGAACTGCTGGGTGCCATACAGCGCGTGGATCGCGCGCTGCACGTCCCGATAGGTCAGCGCACGGCCGACGACCAGATCGGCGTTGGCGATGATGCTGGAGGCGCTGTTGCGGCGGTGGCCTTCGACCGCGATGGAATCCGCACGGGGGCCAGCACCGCCCTCACCCTGCGCGCGGGATGCACGCGGGGCGAGGACGGCGACGGACAGCAGGGTGCAGGCGGTGAGCCGGCGAATCACGCCTTCGAGCCGGAGAGCGCCCGGAACGCCAGACGCTCCTTATCGGGGGCGACGTCCACCTCGATCTCGTCGCCGCGCGCGAAGTCCCCGACCAGGATCTTCTCCGAGAGCGGGTCCTCGACGTACTTCTGCATCGCACGCTTCAGCGGCCGTGCACCGAAATGCTCGTCGTAGCCGTGGTCCACCAGGAAGTCGCCCGCCGCCGGCGTCAGCCGCAACGTCAGCTCTTCGTCGCCCAGCCGCTTCTGCACGTCGCGCGCGAGAATCGACACGATCTTGGAGATGTGGTCGCGGTTGAGCGGATGGAACACGATCACGTCATCCAACCGGTTCAGGAACTCCGGGTTGAACACCTTGTTGACCTCTTCCTTCACCTTCTCCGACATCCGCTGGAACTCGTTCTTCGCGTCCTGCTGGCCGAAGCCCAGCGTCTTGCCCTTCACGACGTCGCGGGCGCCGACATTCGAGGTCATGATCACGACGGTGTTCTTGAAATCGATGACGCGCCCGTAGTTGTCGGTCAGATGTCCTTCATCGAGCACCTGGAGCAGGATGTTGAACACGTCGGGGTGCGCCTTCTCGATCTCATCGAGCAGCACGACGGAGTACGGCTTGCGCCGCACCGCCTTGGTGAGCGTGCCGGAATCCTCGTAGCCCACGTACCCCGGGGGCGCGCCGATCAGGCGGCTCACCGAGAACTTCTCCATGTACTCCGACATGTCGACGCGAATCAACGCGGTGGAGTCGGCGAAGAGGAACCGCGCGAGCGCGCGCGCCAGCTCCGTCTTCCCCACGCCGGTCGGCCCGCTGAAGATGAAGGAGCCGATCGGCCGCTTGGGATCCTTGAGGCCCGCGCGGCTGCGGCGGATCGCCCGGGAGATCACCTGGATCGCCTCGTCCTGGCCGACGACGCTTTCATGCAGCTCGTCTTCCATCCGGAGCAGGCGGGCCGTCTCGGCCTCCTGCAGGCGCGTGACGGGAATGCCCGTCCACCGCGACACGATAAAGGCGACGGCCTCTTCGTTGATGGTCGGCCGGCGGGTCTGGCGCTCGCGCTCCCACTCTTCCTGCTTGCGCCGGATCTCGGCCTGGAGCTCGCGCTCGGCATCCCGAAGCGAGGCGGCCTTCTCGAAATTCTGGTCCCGCACGGCGGCTTCCTTGTCGCCGTTGATGGCCTCGAGCTTGTCCTTGAGCTCCGCGACTTCCGGCGGCGGCACCTGCGCCGCCAGCCGCGCCCGCGCGCCCGCTTCGTCGATCACATCGATCGCCTTGTCGGGCAGGAACCGGTCGGTGATGTAGCGCTCCGACAGCTTGGCCGCGTCGGACAGCGTCTCGTCCGGGATGATCACGCGGTGGTGATCCTCGTAGCGCTTCCGCAGCCCCTTGAGGATCTCGATCGTCTCGTCGACGGTCGGCGGATCGACGATCACAGTCTGGAAGCGGCGTTCCAGCGCGCCGTCCTTCTCGATGTACTTCCGGTACTCGTTGAGCGTCGAGGCGCCGACGCACTGCAGCTCGCCACGCGCGAGCGCGGGCTTGAGCATGTTGGACGCGTCCACCGCGCCCTCCGCCGCCCCCGCGCCCACCAGCGTGTGCAGCTCGTCGATGAACAGAATGACGTTCTTGTTCTGGGCGATCTCGTTGATGACCGCCTTGAGGCGCTCTTCGAACTGGCCGCGGTACTTGGTCCCCGCGATCACCGCCGCCATGTCGAGCGACAACACGCGGTGATCCTTGAGCGCGTCGGGGCACTGCCCGCTCGCGATCAGCTGGGCGAGCCCTTCGACGATCGCGGTCTTGCCGACGCCGGGCTCGCCGATGAGCACCGGGTTGTTCTTCTTGCGGCGCGACAGGATCTCCATGACGCGCTCGATTTCCTTCTGCCGCCCGATCGTGGGATCGAGCGCGCCTTCGGCCGCGAGCTGCGTGAGGTCGCGGCAGAAGTGGTCGAGCGCCGGCGTCTTGGATTTCTTCTCGCTCTTGGGCGGGGTCGGCTGCGCGCCGGTGCCCCCGCCCGCGGGCGTGGCCGGCATTTCGCTGCCGAGCAGCCGCAGCGTCTCCGCGCGCGCCTGCTCCAGGTTCACGCCCGCATCGGTGAGCACCTGCGCGGCGATGCCCTTCTCCTCGCGCAGCAGTCCGAGCAGCAGGTGCTCCGTGCCGACGTAGGAGTGGTTCAGCTCGCGCGCTTCGCTCATCGCGAGCTCGAGCACTTTCTTGGCGCGCGACGTGTACGGCAGATCGGGTCCGGCGGCGGCCGCCGCTTTCCCCTTCTTGACCGTCTCCTCGATCTTCTGCTGGATCTCTTCGAGGTCGACGTTGAGATTCGTCAACACCGCCGCGGCGACGCCCTCGCCCTCGCGGATCAACCCGAGCAGGATATGCTCGGTGCCGACGTACTCGTGATGCAGCCGCGCGGCCTCTTCCCGCGCCATCTGCAGAACTTTCCGGACGCGATCCGTGAAATTGTAGCCGTTCATCTCGACTCCGTGTTCAGCTGGCTTCCGATTCGAGTAGGCGGCGCACAAACCCCGCGCGCACCATCGGCAGTTCCCGGTCGCCGGTCGACCGGCCGTCCATTGCCGCCAGATGCGCGGGTTGAGTGTAGATCAGAAGCTTGTTGAGCGTATATACCCCCGGCCCGGGCAGGAGGTTGAGTCCCACCCCTAACCGCACACCGCTCAACAAGTTCATCGTCTCCTCGAACGACAGGCGCCGCGCATGCTTCAGCAAGCCGTAGGCTCGCCAAGTCTTGTCCTCGACCTCTTCCGGCGCCGTCTTCAGGAGCACGTCCCGTGCCTGCTCCTCGTACTCAACCACCTGGCGCACGATCTTGCCCAGATGATCGATCAGCTCGTCTTCGGTCTTCCCCAGCGTCGTCTGATTGGACAGTTGGAAGAAGTTGCCGACGACCTCACTGCCCTCCCCGTACAAGCCGCGGAACGTCAGCCCTACCTGCGTCAACCCCTGCAGGACTTTGTTGATCTCTTTCGTCAACACCAAGCCCGGTAAATGGATAAGCACACTGGCCCGGAGCCCGGTTCCCGCATTGGTGGGGCAGGACGTAAGATAGCCAAATTCCGGGTGAAACGCGAAAGGAACGAGGCGCCCTAACTCCGCATCGACCGCCTCGACCGCCGCATACGCAGCCTCCAAATCGAAGCCCGACCGCATCCCATGCAGCCGGAAGTGGTCTTCTTCATTTACCATCACGCCGACCTGGTCCTGGACGACCAACGCCGCGCCTGGCCGGGGCCGCGTATCCCGCTCCAACCCTGCCAACTCTTTGCTCACGAGGTGCCGTTCGTGCAGAAGCTGCCGGTCCGGCCGGTCCATCTCGTCGAGCCGGAAGGTGACGCCTCCCGCCAGCCGACTGGTGGCCGCCGCCGCCTCGGTCACACGGGTTAGAACGGCCGTTCGATCGGCATCCTTGGCGCGCTGGCTGAACGGGACGCCGCGCAGGTTGCGCGCGAGGCGGATTCGTGTGGACAGCACGATGGTGGACTTGGCCCCGGAGGCGTCCAGCCAGCTCATTCCGCCGTCTGGCAGGAGCGACAGATCGATCATTCCAGCACCCGGATGCGGTCGCGCAGATCGGCCGCCAGCTCGAAGTTCTCGCCCTCCACCGCCCGGCGCAGCTGCGCCTTCAGCTCGAGGAGGCGGCTGCGCGGGTCGGTATCCTCGCTGCCAGGGAGGTCATAGCGCTCCCCCACGTGCTGGCTCGAGCCGTGCAGCCGGCGCAGCAGATCGCGCAGGTGCATGTCGAACGAGACGTAGCACTGGTCGCAGCCGAGGCGCCCCGTGTCGCGGAAATCGCGGAGGGTGCTGCCGCACGCCGAACAGCGGAGCCCATCCGCGGGGGTCGGCAGCAGCGCGCCCCCCTTCCCCAGCGCCGTGAGGAAGCCGCCGAGCGGCGTCTTCATCACCGCGCTCCCCGTTTCGACGCCTTTCTGCTGCGCGCACTGCTCGCACAGGTGGAGGGTGACTTTGGAATCATGCTCCACATGAGTGAGGTTGATGATCGCCTCGCGCTCTTTGCAGTTATCGCACAGCATCAGGGAATCGCATCCACGGACCCGACGATCGTCAGCCGGCCGTCTTCGAGCCAGAGCACGCGGTCGGCCCGCGCCGCGAGTTGGCGATTGTGGGTGACGACGACCACGGCCGTCTCGTACTCCCGCGCCAGGCGGAAGAACATCTCGTGCAGCCGCTCGGCGTTGGCGTGGTCGAGGTTGCCGGAGGGCTCGTCGGCCAGCACGACCGTGGGATCGTGGACCAGCGCGCGTGCCACGGCGCAGCGCTGCTGCTCCCCACCCGACAGCTCCGCCGGCCGGTGCGTCATGCGGCCCGCCAGCCCCACCTGCGACAGCACTTCCTCGGCCCGGGAGCGCGCCTGCCGCGCCGCGGCGCCGCCGATCAGGAGCGGCATCATCACGTTTTCCAGCGCCGAAAACTCCCGCAGCAGGTGGTGGAACTGAAACACGAACCCGAGCTTGCGGTTGCGCAGCTCCGCGGTGCCGCGCGCGTCGAGGTCCGCATAGCGCGAGCCGTCCAGCCACACATCGCCGCTGCTGGGCACGTCCAGCGCGCCGAGGAGATGGAGCAGCGTGCTCTTGCCCGCCCCCGAGGAGCCGACGATCGCGACGAACTCGCCGCGCCGCACTTCGATGTCGAGCCCCCGCAGCACCTCCAGCGGCTGGCCGTCACCGCCGGCATACACTTTCCGAATCCCCCGGGCGGCGAGCAGCGCGTTCATTCGGAGCGGATCGCCGTGACGGGATCGAGCCGCGCGGCCTGCACGCTCGGGTAGAGCGGCGCGAGCGAGGCACTCACCAGGCTCGCCAGGATCACGAGCACCGCATCGACCGGCTCGGCGAGCACCGGGAGGTGATCGATGAAATACACGGACGGATCGATCGGAATCAGATGGCCGCGATTGACGGCCGCCCCCACCACCAACCCGATGACGGCGCCCAGTGCCGTGCCCACCAGACCGATGAACAGGCCCTGGGCCAGGAACACCCGGCGAATCGCGCCGCGCGGCATCCCCATCGCGAGCAGGATGCCGATTTCCCGGGTCTTGTGCCGAACGACCATCGTCAGCGTCCCGACGACGTTGAAGGCGGCGACGACGCAGATCAGGAACACGACGAACCCCATCGCGAGCTTCTCGAGCTTCAGCGCCGAGAAGAGCGAGCGGTTTTGCATCTGCCAGTCGAGCGCGCGGTAAGGATAGCCCAGCTCCGCTTCGAGATGGGCGCCGAACGCGTTCGCGTGCTCGGGCCGGCTCAGGCGCAGCTCGAGACCCGTGACGGCCGACCCCAGCCCGGCGAACACCTGCGCGGCTTCGCGACTCATCACGACGTAGCTGTTGTCGTAATCGTACATCCCCGTCTCGAACAGTCCGGTGACTTCGTAGCGCCGGTACTTGGGCACGAAGGCGCCGAGCGCGCGGTTGAACTGCGAGCCGGCGGGCGCCACGAGCGTGACCACGTCGCCGGGATACGCCCCCAGTTTGCTCGCGAGCCGGTTCCCGATCGCGATGCCGCCGTCCACGCCCGGCTGCGTCGTGCGGAACGCCAGGTCGCCCTTGGTGAAATGCCGCGGCAGGCTCGTGACGGCGCGCGTCCCGGTGTCGGACTCGACGCCGACGATCGCGACCCCTTCCGTGTAATCGTGGCCCGCCGAGATCAGGCCCTGCGACAGCACGAAGGGCGCCGCCGCTTCGACGCCGGGCGTGCGTCGCACTTTGGTGAGCAGCGAATCCCAGTCGTCCAGCCGCAGACCTTCGCCGTAGGTCAGAATCCGCAGGTGCGGGTTCACGACCAGGATCTTCTCGCGCAAATCGTTCTGCAGGCCGTTCATCACCCCGAGCACCAGGACGAGCGCCGTCACCCCGAGCGCCACGCCGCCGACGGCGATCACGGCGATCAGCGACAGCAACCGGGACGAGCGGCGGCTCTTGAGGTAGCGCATCGCGATGCGCAGGTCGAGCCGCGACGGCCAGTTGGTCGCGATCACCACGAGCGCCGCCAGGACGGCGGCGACCCCCAGGACCTGCAGCACCACCATGACGATCGGCATCACGCGGGCCGGAGCATGGGAAACAGGATGACGTCGCGGATATTGGCCTGGTCTGCCAGAATCATCATCAGCCGGTCGATCCCCAGCCCCACGCCGCCGGCGGGCGGCATCCCGTATTCCAGCGCCCGCAGGAAATCTTCGTCGAGCTGGTGCGCTTCGTCGTCGCCCGCGGCGCGGAATCCCGCTTGCTGCGTGAAGCGGCGGCGCTGTTCGTCGGGGTCGTTCAGCTCGCTGAACGAGTTCGCCAGCTCGCGATGCTGCACGAACAGCTCCCACCGCTCGACCTTGGTGGGGTCGCCGCGCTTGGGCTTCGCGAGCGGCGACAGCGGCACCGGATAATCGAACACGAACGTCGGCTGCACGAGCGTGGGTTCGACGCACGTCTTGAACACTTCGTCGATCAGCTTCGCGCCGCTCAGCGTGTCGGCATCCGGATTGTGGCGCCGCTTCAGCACGGCGCGCAGCTCCGGCTCGCCGGCGTGCGCCAGATCCACCCCGGCGTGCTCGCGCACCAGCTCGTAGTAATCGGCGCGCGCACAGGGGCGCGCGAACGACAGGGCGGCGCCATGCCGCTCCAGCACCGCCGTGCCGAACAACTCCTGGACCAGACTCGCGATCATCTCCTCGGTGAGCGCCGCCATGTCGTTGTAGTCGGCATACGCCTCGTACCACTCGGCCATGGTGAATTCGGGATTGTGCAGCCGCGACAGGCCCTCGTTGCGAAAGTCGTGGCCGATCTCGTACACCTTTTCCAGCCCGCCCACCAGACAGCGCTTGAGATAGAGCTCGTCGGCGATCCGCAGGTACACGGTGGCGTCGAGCGCCTCGTAGCGCGTCACGAAGGGGCGGGCCGTCGCCCCGCCGTACAGCGGCTGCAACACCGGCGTCTCCACCTCCAGATACCCCTTCGCATCGAGGAAAGCCCGGATGTGCCGCACGACGCGCGTTCGCAGCTGGAACAGCTCCCGCACCTCCGGATGGACGGCCAGATCGGCGTAGCGCTGGCGATAGCGCAGCTCGGGGTCGGACAGCTCGCCGTGCTTCACGCCGCTCGCGTCTTCCTTGCCGAGCGGGAGCGGCCGCAACGCCTTGGCGAGCAGCGTCAGCTGGCGCACGCGGAGCGTGATCTCCCCCGTCCGGGTGGTCATGAGCGAACCCTCGACGCCCACGTGATCGCCGAGATCGAGCAGCTCGAGAACGCCGTACGCATCGGCGCCCAGCTCGTCGAGCTTGAAGTACAGCTGGATCTTTCCCGACTGGTCCGCGAGATGGGCGAAGGTGGTCTTGCCGTGGGGCCGCATCGCGATCAGACGGCCGGCAAGCCGGTGCACCGTCTCGTCGCCCTCGCGATACGACGCCCCGGCCTCCCGCGCCGTGCCGGTGCGCTCGAACCGATAGGCGAACGGCGCGACGCCGCGCCGCATCAGCTCGCCGAGTTTCTCGCGCCGCGCCGCTTCGACAAAGCTCGTCACTAGGCTGCCTTCCCGCCGAACCGCTTGAGGAATGCCTCGATGAACGGATCGAGATCGCCGTCCATCACCTTGTGCACGTCGCCGATCTTCAGCTCCGTGCGGTGATCGTTGACCATCGTGTAGGGCTGGAAGACGTAGGACCGGATCTGGTTACCCCACCCGATGTCGGTCTTCTGCTTGTCCACCTCCGCCTTCTTCGCCTCCCGCTCCGCCACGGCGCGCTCGTACAGCCGCGCCTTGAGCATCTTCATCGCCGTCGCCTTGTTCTTGCCCTGGCTGCGCTCCTGCTGGCACGCGACGACGATGCCGCTCGGGATGTGGGTGATGCGCACGGCGGACGACGTCTTGTTGACGTGCTGGCCGCCCTTTCCCGAGGCGCGGTACACGTCCACACGGAGGTCATCGTCCTGGATCTCGATCTCGATTTCGTCTTCGACGACCGGGTACACGAACACCGAGGCGAACGACGTGTGGCGCCGCGACTGCGAATCGAACGGCGAGATGCGCACCAGGCGATGCACGCCCTTCTCCGCTTTCAGCAGACCGTACGCATACCGTCCGCGGATCTCGATTTCCGCCGACTTGACGCCGGCCTCCTCTCCCGGCAGCAGGTCGAGCACCTCCACCGTGAACCCGTGGCGCTCCGCCCAGCGCGTGTACATGCGCACGAGCATCTCGGCCCAGTCCTGGGACTCGGTGCCGCCCGCGCCCGGGTGGATCGTGAGGAGGGCATCCCGAGCGTCGTCGGGACCCTGCAGCATGTTCTGCAGCTCGAGTGCCTCGAGCCGGACGCCGATCTGATCGGCGTCGGACTCGAGCGTGCGCTGCAACTGGAGATCGACGTGAGATTCGGCTTCGAGCAGCTCGTTCAGCTCGCGGCCCTCATCCACGCGCTTGCGCAGCGCGTGGTAGGGCTCGAGCCAGCCCTTCAGCGCCTTGACCTCGGTGACGGTCGTGCGGGCGCGCTCGCTGTCGGCCCAGAGCGCGCCGTCGGCCATCTGCCGCTCGAGCTCGGCGAGCCGCGCCGTCTTGGCCTCGACGTCAAAGGAATCTCCTGAGCTCGACGAGCCGGCGATCGAAATCCGCAAAACGTTCGGCTAGCGCCACGGTGCGTGTCGTCCTCTAGAAAAGCTTGTGGCCGCCCGCGAGGATCTCGTTGAGCGCCTCGGTCCAGAACGGCGTGCTTTGGGCCATCTCCAGGCCCACCTGCTCCACGTACTCCTGCCAGCTTTTCTCGATCTCGTCCTTGAACAGCTGCGGCAAGGTCCCGTCACGAATCCCCTGCTGCCGCTTCTCCGGATGGTACACGAGCATGTCGGAGATCAGCGCCCGCGCGAGCCGCCGGGCTTTCTGCTTCGGGTCCTGCACCAGGAACGGATTCACCGGACGCAGCGGACCCGTCATCCGCCGGCCCGGCGCGCTGGCCCCCGCGCCGGCTCCAGGCAGGGGCGCGGCGG
>JAUYMC010000335.1 GCA_030699545.1 Gemmatimonadales bacterium
GCTCGGTGAGCTGGCCCGCCGTGGCCGCGACCGCGCGGCGCCGGCGCACCTGGCGCTTGCGCTGCAGGCTCGTCCACGCGTTGGCGAAGATCGTGTAGAGCCAGGTCACGAGCGGGCGCCCCGGCTCCGGCATCCCGGCGCCCGGCGCGAACTTCCCGGCGGCCTCGAGGCGCTCCCAGCCCTGCAGCGCCTTCACGTAGGTGTCCTGCAGCAGGTCCTCGAAGTCGCCGGCCGGCACGTGGAGCTTGCTCGCGAACCGCGCCACGTCCGGCCGCACCGCGGTGAGCTGTTCGCGGAACCGTGCGCCATCGGTGCCCGGGTCCGGGATCCGGATCTTCGCGTGGTCCGCGCCGAAGCCGGGCACCTGCTCGAGCCGGAGGTCGTAGGGCGTGAGCGACTTGTCGTCCCGGACCCGGACGAACCGCGGCTTCTGCATGAGCGCGGAGGGCTGCGACCCGGCGCGTGCCCAGCGCCGCGTGGGCGCGTGCCAGTGCCACGCGGGGGCCTGGCGGTGGTTGAACCGCTCGGCCTCGACCTCGATCACGCGCTGCGGCACGACGAACACGCGGTCGGGCTCCGAGGCCTGCTTCGGGAGCTTCTGCTTGGGGAGCCGCGTGACGTGCTGCCACCACCAGGCCCGCTCGGCGTCGGTGAACCCGGTGCCGACCTTGCCGGCCGAGATGAAGCGGCCCGACCAGTCGCGGAACGCGGTCACGAGCGCGCCCATGCGCCCCGCCGCCTTGCCGCGGCCGGCCTGGATCCCGATCACGGCCAGGTCGAGCGTGTGGATCGGCTTCACCTTGATCGCCCCGTTGGTGCGGAGCACGAGCCCCTCGAAGTTCTCGGCGAGCACGTGCTGCTTCCAGAGCGCCTGGATCGGGTCCGCCTCGCGGCCCGCGAGCGTCTGGCCGATCACGGGGCGCACGAAGTGCTCGCCGTTCATGAAGAGGCTGTAGAGCAGCGCGAACCGCTCGGCGTAGGGCACGACGCGCCAGAGCTGGCGGCCGTCGAGCTCGAAGATGTCGAAGACCGCGAGGCGCAGCTGCTGCTGGTCGGCCGCCGGCGTGGTCTTGTACGCGCGCGCGCGGACCTGCCCGATCGTCTGCTCGAACGGCAGCGGGCGCCCCGCGTCGGGCCCGGCGCCGCCCCGCACGGCGTAGAGCTCGCCGGCGCCGCGCATGGACTGGTGGCCGCGGCGCCGAAGCGCGGCGAGCAGCTCGGCCGCGATGGGGCGGACGACGCGCTGGCGCTCGTTGCGGTTCGTGAGCGTCACGACGCCGGCCGGCACGTCGACCGCGAACACCTCGAGCTCGCCGTCGACCTTGACGGTCGCCGTCACAGGCCGCTCGTTGGGCAGCGCCGCCACGACCTCTTCGAGGCGCGCCGCCCGGAAGCGGAGCTCCTTGCGGAAGTCGGTCGCGGAGAGCGTCGCCGGCGTCGTCACGCGCTCCGCCTCCCGCGCCGCCGCGTCAGCAGCAGCACCGCGGCGAGGCCCAGGCCACCCACCGCGAGCCAGAGCCCCCAGCGCGGACCCGTCGTTGGCGCGGTCATCAGTGGCGCGGTCAGCATCGGCTCGAGCACCGGGACCGCCGGCGGCACGGTGACCGGCGCGGTCGAAGGCGCCACCTCCACCACCTCGAGCGGCGGCGCGAGCAGCACCGGCTCTTCCACGGGGGCCGGCGCGGTCGGCGCCGGGATCTTGCCCTCCGCCTGGAGCTTACGGAGGATCATCTCCTCGAACGTCTCGCCGAACCCGTGCGCGCCGAGGTACCTCATGCGTCGCCGTCCTCGTGGTTCCGCCGGCGCTTGCGCTGGCGATCGAGCCACCAGATCCCGCCGCCGATCGCCGCGATCGCCACGAGCCAGCCCCAGCCGCGACCGTTTGGCGGCTGCCCGAACGCGCCCATCATCGGCCGCATGCCACCGCGCGGCCCCATCGCGGACGCCGGCGCTTGCGGGGCGCCCATCCCCGGCGGGTAGAACGGCACCGGCGGCCCCCACCCGCCACCACCGCCACTGCCCTCCGGCGGCAGCGTCATCGGCGGCTGCGAGGGCATGGGCATCGGCATCTGGCCCGGCATCGCGTACGGCCCGGCCGGCCCCATCGCGGACGCCGGCGGCATCGCGCCCATCGGGACGGGCGGCACCGGGAACATGAACGGGTCCGGTTGCGCCATGCCGTTGGCCGACGCGGGCGCCATCCACGGCGGCGGCGCCGCCATGGGCTGACCGTAGCCGGGCGCGCCCGCGTAGCCGTTCATCGCCGACGCCGGCCCCGGCGCCGGCACCGGGCCTTGGGCCATCATCGCTGGCGGCATCCCGGGCATCGGGCCGGGTCCCTGTGGAGTGAACGGGCCGAATCCGAAGCTGCGGTCCATCACGCGGCCTTCCTTCGCCCTACGGCGAGCACGAGCACCAGCACGCCGGCTCCAGCCACCCACCAGAGCCACCGCGGGATCGTACCAGGCACGGCGAGCGGCGCGGGGACGCCTGGCAACGTGGTGGGTCCGGTCGGCGCCAGCGCCGCCGCGCTGGGTCGAACCGTGGCGCCGATGACGATCCGGGAGCCTCCCTCGATGACCGTCACCTCGGCGACGAACGTGGCCCCGGCCTCGACGAGCTGGCTCGGCAGGCTCCTGAGCACCGCGATCGGCACGAAGAGCGTGCCAGCCGCGAGGTCGACCGTGGTGTCCGGCGCCCAGCCCAGGTCGACCGGGAAGCGATCGCGGAACGCCGCCTCGGCCTCCATGCGGTCGGCTCGGTCGATCCGGCCAGCCGCCCGATGGACGGCCGCCGTGGTCAGGTACTCGGCGCGGACCTCGGCTGGGGTGAATCCAAAGGGCATGGGCGGGTCATCGCAGGAAGAGCCACCACGCCAGGAGCCCCAGCGCCGCCATCGTGCCCACCCCCATCCCGGCCGTCGCGACCGGCGTGATGCCGGGTGCGCCCGGCTTCGCCGTCGTTGCGAGGTCCGGCATCAGCGACGGGGGCACCTTGCCGCCGGTCGTCGCCTGCATGCCCAGCGCCGCCCCGTACGCGTTGCGCGCGAGGGTCATCTGCTTGGCGTAGCCGCTCTCAATGGCCCGCGTCCAGTAGCCGCCGGCGTCCGCGTGCTGCTCGAGCACGGTGGTCTGCAGCAGCGCGGGGCGCGCCTGCGTGTCGATGATTGCGAGGATCATCTGCTTGACGCCCTCGTTCACGGCGCCGCCCTGCACCACGAACACGCGGAGGTCCGAGACCTTCGTGGCCAAGTTCTTCGCCTCGGCCATCCAGACTTCCTGCGAGCGCGAGGGCACCTGGCCCTCCCACGTCGCGCTCGGCGCCCCGAGTCCGTGGATCCCCACGCGCCCGAAGTTGTAGATGGTGGACGCGGTCGCGTAGTGCTGCATGGGCTACTCCTCGCCGGGCGCCGCCGGCGTCGCCGTTCCGTTGGTCCCGTCGCCAGTCCCGGCCACGATCTCGCGCAGCACCGGCGTGACGTTGTGCCCGCGCGCGGCGAGGGCCGCGTCGAGCGTCGCGTCGACGCCGAGCTTGGTGGCCGACGCCTGGATGAGCTTGAACGCGAGCTGGAGGACCGCCGCTTCTTCGGGCGTGCGGTCCTTCTTCGCCTCCTCGAGGCCGCCCGTGAGGGCTGAGACGAGCCTGCCGTTGGTGTAGGCCTTCTTCCCGAAGACGAGCGCCGTCGCGGAGGTGGCGAACGCCGAGAGCCAGCCCCAGAGCGGGCCGACGCCGAGGGACTGCGCGATCCCGCTCGCGGTCGCCTCGGCCTCGGGCGACTCGGCGACGCCAGCGGCCCAGCGGAAGAGCCCGGCGACGAACTGGCAGCCGGAGAAGGCGCAGAGCGCCAGCGCCCCGACGAGTCCGACCCAGATCCAGCGGTGACGAGTCATCGTGAGCATGCTCCGATCAGGAGTTGAAAACCGTGATCTGATAGCTCTTGAACGTGGTGGCATTGGAGGCGTGCCCACCCTGCCAGTAGAGGTCCAGGGCGACGGGGAAGGCCACGGCGTCGAACTGCACCAGCCGTTGCGGGGTGAGCAGCGCGGTTTGGCGTTCCCCGTGGGCATGGACGAGCAAGGAGTCCGCATCGACGCGCGTGACTCGGTAGATCGTGCGGCCGACTTCCAAGTTGTTGAGAGCCATCGCGTTGTCCCCGAGCGAGACGCCCGCGACCTTGAGGCGCTGGTTGTCCGTGCCGGCCGCAAACGTGCCGTGGATCTGGAGCACCGTGATTTCCACGTAGTCGCCGATCGAGGGGATGGTGGCGGCTTCGAGTGACAGCAGGTTGTAGACCAGACTCTCGCCGGAGCCGGAGACCGTCACGTTGCCCACAGCCGCGGCGATGATGACTCCGCTGCCGCCGCCGGCCGACCCGCCGACCAGCGCGCTGCCGGAGCGCACGAGCGCCTGGCCGTCGGCCACCGCGCCGATGGGCAGCGTGACCGGTCCTTCGGCGATGAGGCCGCCGACGGCCGTGGCGGCGCCTTGCACCTGGGCCACCTGAGACGCCGTGAGCGTCTCCGACACCGTGACGGTCGCCACGAGACTCGGCAGCGGCAGCGACGCCTGC
>JAUYMC010000341.1 GCA_030699545.1 Gemmatimonadales bacterium
CCCGCCCCCCCCCCCGCGGCGGTCACGCGAACCCGGCTCCCCGGCCGCAGGTTGATGTGGCCCGACGTCACGACCCGCTCCCCCTCACGCAGGCCGGCGACGATTTCCACCCACCCCTCCGCGTTGAGCCCGAGGGTGACGGCGCGGGGCGCCACGCTATCGGCCTCGACGACGTAGACGAATGCGCCGTCGTCTCCGACGCCCACCGCGGGGGCCGGGACCGCCAGCACCGCGGACCGGCGGTCGAGCGCGAACATCACGCGCGCGAGGTAGCCCGGACGCACCGTCACGCCCGCGGGGGACGCGCCCAGCATGACCTCGACGGGGACCAGCCGGCTTTCGGCGTCCGCCGCGGGGAAGACCCGCCGGATCTCCCCCTCCAGCCGCGCCGCGGGATAGGCGTCGAGGGAGACCGCCACTTTGGCCCCCGCCCGCAGATGGACGACATCCAGCTCGGACAACCGCACGCGCACAACCAGCGCGCGGACGTCGGCCAGATCGAACACGCGTTGATTGGGCGAGACGGCGGAGCCCGCTTCGACGTGCTTCGCGGTGACGATGCCGGCGGACGGCGCCGTAATGCGCGAAAACGCGAACCGCGTCCCCCACAGCTCGGCGTCGCTCTTGGCGACATCGAACGCGGCCCGCGATTGGTCGAACTCGGCGTCGGTGATGATCCGATTGGCATGCAGCTGCTGGTTGCGCTCGAACACGGCCTGGGCATTGGCGAGCACGGCCCGCGCGCGCTCCAGCTGGGCCCGCGTTTCCCGCGCGTCCAGCTCGGCCAGAACCTGGCCGGCGCGCACGCGGTCGCCTTCCTGCGCGTGGAGCTGCAGCACCGTCCCCGCCATCAGACTGTTGACGCCGATCGTGCGGATCGGTTCCACCGGGCCGACGACCGTCACCGCCCGGGCGACGTCGCGCCGTTCCGCCGGCGCGGCGGCCACCGGAATCACCCGCTGGCCGTCGTTGCCGCCCCTTCCTCCGCCTCCCTGGGCGCCGCTGGCCTCCTGTCCGCCTGAGCAGCCGGCGAGCAGGATTAATGAAAGGGGACGGCCGAAGCGCCGGATCATGGGTATCTTCATTACGCGCGTGCGCAGGTTCGCGTTGGGTCGTTGGTCATTGAACAGCCCGTAAGTAAAGAGAGGAAGCGATGCTCATCAAGCGCCCGCCCGACATCCCGACGTCAGAGATCACTGACGAACGCCTCTTCTGGCGCCGCCGGGACTTTCTCGGGGCCATGGCGGGGGCGTTGGCGCTGCATCTCGTCCCCAGGCTGCCCCAGCAGGGGGAGAAGCTGACGAGCTTCGAAGACATCACCACCTACAACAACTTCTACGAGTTCGGCACCGACAAAAAGGACCCCTCCCGCCACGCTCATACCCTGCGCCCCCGGCCCTGGAGCGTCCGCGTGGAGGGGGAGATCAAGAAGCCCAAGGTCTATGACGTCGATGAGGTGATCCGTCGCTACCCCGCCCAGGAACGGGTGTACCGGCTGCGGTGCGTCGAGGCGTGGTCGATGGTCATCCCCTGGCTCGGCTTCCCACTCGCGAGCCTGCTCAGGGATGTCGAGCCGACCTCCAATGCAAAGTTCGTCGCGTTCACGACGCTGCACGATCCGGAGCAGATGCCGGGTCAAAAGAGGGGCGTGCTGCCGTGGCCATACGTCGAGGGACTGCGGCTCGATGAGGCGATGCATCCGCTGACGCTGCTGGTGCATGGGCTCTACGGAAAACCTTTGCCGAACCAGAACGGCGCGCCGCTGCGGCTCGTCGTGCCGTGGAAGTATGGGTTCAAGAGCATCAAGTCGATCGTGCGGATTCGGTTGGTGCGCGAGCAGCCGCCGACCACGTGGAGCATGTCGGCGCCGAACGAATACGGCTTCTACTCCAACGTGAATCCCGACGTCGATCATCCGCGCTGGAGTCAGAAGCGCGAGCGGCGCATCGGCGAGCTGCGGCGAAGGCTCACGCTCCCGTTCAACGGGTACGCCGATCAGGTCGCGTCGCTGTATACCGGCATGGATCTGAGGAGAACCTTCTAACTGCGTGTGACGGCGTGAACAGGCGTGGGTGGCTGCAAGCCGGCGTCGTCGCGCTGGGACTCGTGCCGCTCGCCTGGCTCGCGGCCGACGCGTTCGGCGACCGGCTCGGCGCGAATCCGATCGAGGAGATCACCCACCGCACCGGCGACTGGACGATCCGCTTTCTGCTCGCCACGCTCGCCGTCACGCCGCTGCGGCGCCTCACCGGGTGGAATTGGCTCATCAAATTCCGCCGCACGATCGGCCTGATCGCCTTCAGCTATGCGACCGTGCATTTTCTGATCTACATCGGGTTGGATCAAGGCTTCGCGTTCGCGTATATCGGCGAGGACATCGCCAAGCGGCCGTACATCACCGTTGGGTTCACGGCGTTCGTGTTCTTGATTCCGCTCGCGATTACATCCACGCAGGGATGGGTGCGGCGGCTGGGGGGCAAGCGGTGGAATGCGCTGCACCGCCTGGTGTACGTCTCCGCCGCGGGTGGCGTGCTCCACTACCTCTGGCTGGTGAAGGGCGATCAGGTGACGCCCGTGTATTACGCGGCGGTCCTCGTGCTGCTGCTTGCCCTACGCATCCGGCGTAGCCCCTCCGCTGCGCGACCCGTCGAGCAGCGCGTCGACCTGCTCGCCGACGCGTCGCGCGGCGCCCAGATCGGCGGTGAGCCCCTGCACCGTCCCGACGCCCGCGTGCAGCCGTAGCAGATCGATCCGGACCGCTTCCAGCGCGCCCAACGCCTCCGCCCGCTTCGCCTCCTGTCCGCTGCCGCCCAGTGCCCTGACTCGCGCTTCGAGCCTGCGCACCACGTCCGGCAGGGCTCCAAGCGCGCGCCGGCTCTCGGCAGGCAGCGCCTCGAACAGCTCGACGGCGGCGATGCCGAGCGCCACCTCCGTGGGTCGGTCGCCTCCGGCGAACGGGACGGCCGACCGCTCGAGTCCGACACGCGCGAGCCGGAACAGCCAGCGGCCGAGCCGGCCCTTCCAGAACCTCAAGCGCCGCTCCTCGGCATCGCCGCGCCGGCCCCGGCTCGCCGCCAGCGCGGCCAGGCCCGTGGCCACCGCGGTCGCGCAGGAGAGCCCGAAGACGCCGAACGCGAGGAGCACCCCCGGATAGGGAACGACGAACGCGGCGGCGCCGCTGGCCGCCGCGAGGCCAAGCGCGGCGTACATCTTGGCGCGCATCGTGCGGCCCCACCACGACCAGCGCTCGCCGCCCCCGTCTCGCTCCGCCGCGTCGGTCGCGAAGTCCTGCTCTTCCCGCCGCCGCGCGACCTCGAGTCCGAGCCCGTGAACGAGATCGTCGTGCCGGTACCGCTCTTTGAGCAGCCGGCGCGCGCTGCGCCACGCGAGCGCGGCGGGTGAGGCCGCCCCGATCACGCAGAGCACGAGCGCGATGCCCGCGATCCCTCCGCGGAAGAGTGCCGGGGGATTGCCGGCGAAGGCGGCGTCGAGCAGCAGGCTCAGACCCATCGGCACGAGCAACGCCGCCCCGAGGAACGGGGTGACATACTGTCCGCGGCGCTCGGACAGGAAGGCGCGGATCGGCACGGGAAGCTCGCGCCGGCCCTCGGCGACCGGCGCCAGCACATCGGCCAGCTCCTCGCCGGTTTGAAATCGCCGCTCCGGATCCTTGGCGAGACAGCGCTCGATCGCGGCGACCAGCGTCTGGGGCGCGCCCCGCGCCTCGAGCGGCGGCGGCGGTTGCGCCGCGTGCTGGGCGAGCAGCCCGGCCACCGTTCCCGCGCTGAACGGCAGCCGGCCGGACACCGCGTAGTATCCGACGACCCCCAGGGAGTAGAGGTCGCTGCGCCCGTCCAGCGGCGCCGCGCAGGCCTGCTCGGGACTCATGTACTCGGGCGTGCCGACCAGTTCCGACTCTCCCGACAGGCCGGGCACGGCGACGAGGCGCGCGATCCCGAAGTCGGCGACCAGCGCGCGGCCGCTGCCGTGCTCGAGCAGGATGTTGTCGGGCTTCACGTCACGATGGATCACGCCCTGGCCGTGGGCGTAGGCGAGGGCCCACGCCACATCGCGCAGGATCCGCGCAGCGTCGTGCGGCTTGAGCCGCCCCTCGCGCCGCAGCACCGCACCCAGCGTCTCGCCGTCCACGTAGGACATGACGAAGAAGACAAAGTCGCCCGCTTCCTCGACGGCGTGGATCGGAATGACGTGCGGGTGGGAGAATTTGGCCGCGGTGCGCGCTTCGCGCATAAAGCGCTCACGGGAGAAGGCGTCGCGCGTGCGATCCGGTGGCAACACTTTGATCGCGACGACGCGCTCGAGCCGGAGGTCGCGCGCGAGATACACGATGCCCATCCCGCCCCGACCCAGCTCCCGCTCGACCGCGTACCGGCCCGCCACCGCGGCCTGAAAGTCGAGCAGGGTCACCGCTCGAGCACGCGCTCCACTTCCCGCTGCCCCGCCAGCTGCAGATCGATCTCCCGCGCCACTTCCCGCGCGAGCCCCAGATCCGTCGTGAGCTTGTGTACGCTCCCCGTCCCGGCGTGGAGCCGCAGCAGGTTGAGCCGGATCGTTTCCAGCGCGGCGACGGCGTCCCGCAGCCGGTGCTGCACGAGGTCCCGCTCCTTGGCGAGATCGGTCACGATCCGCGCGTGCCGCGCGCTGATGCCGGGGTCGGCGCCGTTGCCCGCGGGGGCGCCGCGGCTGACGTCGCCCAGCGCCTCCTGCAGCTCCTCGAGCCGCGCGCGCATGCGCTGCGCGTCGGCCTCCAGCCGATGCACGACGTCGGGGAGGTCGCGCAGCTCCCGGCGCGTGTCTTTCGGCAACCCGTCGAACAGCTGCTCGGCCGCCATGCCCAGCGCCAGCTCGGTCGGCCGGTGCGTGAGCGATGCGGGCAACGCCCGCGCCGGCGTGATCGCCCGCGCGAGCTTGAACAGCCACCGGCCCACGCGCCCAGTCCACAGCTTGTCCCAGAACTCGGTGTCCACGTCCCGCCGCCGCCGCAGGAGCGCGAGAACTCCCAGCGCGGACAACAGTCCGACCGGCAGACTCAGCGCGAGCATGGCCGACAAGACCTCCCTCGCGCCGATGGGCAGCAGGGCGGTGCTCAGCGCCGCGATGCTGAGCGAAGTCGTGGCAAAGACGCGCAGGATCTTCTCGACGAGCGACGGGCCCGCTCCGTGCGTGAACGCCCGTTCTTCCAGCTCGCGCGCGATCGCAGCCTTGAACGCGACGTCCAGATCGCCCTGATCGAACCCGTCTTTGAGCAGCCGCCGGGCACGCATGACCAGCACGCCGACAGGGACGCCGAGGGCAGCCGTGGCCAGCGCCCCGACGACCCCCGCGCTCGCGCCCGTTAGCAAGGCCGCAGTGCTGGCGCCCGCCACCACGAGATAGACGTACAGCAGCACTTCGCCGCCACCGAGACGCGCATATCTGACGAACGCCCGCAGCGCCACCGGCAGCTCCCGCCGCCGCTCGAGCGCGTTCGTCAGCTGCTCGGCCAGCGCCTCCGTACCGTTCGGCCGCTCGGCCGGGTCCTTGGCGAGACAGGTGTCGATTGCCTGCGCCAGCCGCCGGGGCACCGACGGCGCGACGCTCGCGAGCGGCGGCGCGGGCTCGGTGACCTGCTTGGCCAACACCTCCGTCGCGGTCTCGGCCTCGAAGGCCAGCAGCCCCGACAGCGCGAAGTAGCCGACGAGACCCAGCGAATAGAGATCGCTGCGCGCGTCCACCGGCTCCCCCAGCGCCTGCTCGGGGCTCATGAACTCCGGCGTCCCCACGATCTCGCCCGCGCTGAGCGATCCCGTCCCCGCGACGGCGCCCGCGATGCCGAAGTCGGCGACGAGCACGCGGCCCCCCGCCGTCGTCTCGAGCAGGATGTTGTCGGGCTTCACGTCGCGGTGGATCACGCCCTGGCCGTGCGCGTAGGCCAGCGCCCACGCGACGTCGCGCAGCACCCGGGCGGCGTCGGATGGCGACAGCGGTCCGCGCCGGCGCACGCGCTCGGTGAGCGTCTCGCCCTCGACATACGCCATGGCGAAAAACACGAACTCGCCGATTTCCTCGACGGCGTGAATGGGGATGACGTTAGGATGCGAGAGCTTGGCGGCGGTGCGCGCCTCGCGCAGAAACCGCTCGCGCAACTTGGGATCCGCGGCGTTTGCCGGGGGCAGCAGCTTGATCGCGACGGGGCGGTCGAGACGCACTTCGCGCGCGAGGTACACGACCCCCATGCCGCCGCGACCCAACTCGCGCTCCAGGGAGTAACGGCCCGCCACGGCTGACTGGAAATCGAGAAAGAGCCGGTCGGGTGGCATGGCGCCAATTCTAACCCGCACCGCCCTCCACCGCCCGCACCGTCGCTACGGCACTTGCGGGACCGGTCGGCCGCACGCCCACAGCGGCGAGACGGAATACCGCCCGTCCGAGCGGGCCGCGCCAGAAGCGGATACGGCGCCAACCGCGGGGCTCGGCCCGCTGCTCGGTGCGGGCGCGGGCGACGATGGCGGCACTGAGCGCGGCCGCCGCCGCCGCCGCCGCGAGTGGCGGCAGCAACGCGTTGAGCTGC
>JAUYMC010000353.1 GCA_030699545.1 Gemmatimonadales bacterium
CGCCCTTGACCGCGTTCACGAGGTTCGGGATCAAGTCGTGCCGCCGTTTGAGCTGCACGTCGATTTGCTTGAACGCATTGACCGTCTGATTCTTCAGCGAGATGAGGCCGTTGTACGCGGCGATCATCCATCCCACCACGACCACCACGACTACGAGCAGCAACCACATCGTCGTCGCTCCCGGTTGAAGACTCTCAGAGCATCTTCGCGAGCGCCTGCCTGATTGTTTCAGCGACCGCGGCTACGTCCACACCCATCCGAGAGAGCGGATGGTCGGCGTCGACGTGCAGCTCGACGCCGCGCGTCACGGGAATCCGCCGCCACGTGCTGGGCCCGTCGGTCGCCTTGCCGGCGTCGCGCGTGAGCCAGGCGGTGAGCGCCCGGCCGGAGCGTCCGCGCGGCATGGCTTCCGCGCCTTTGAGCGCCAGACGGTCGGGCAGCGGGAGCGAGGCGCCGAGCACCTGCGCGCAGCGGCGCTCCAGGACGTCGCCCGTCTGGTCGTGCATGTCCTTGGTGATGGCGGCGAGGGTCGCGCCTTCCATCTGCCGCAGCTTGATGGCGAGCAGCTGCAGGAAGTGCCGGTAGGAATAGGTGGCCGCCGTGCCCCGGCCTTCCGGAGGGCTGACGAGGCCGCGCGTGACGTAGAAGCGGATCGTGCGCTCACTGGGCGCGGCGCGCGCCGCGGCGTTGATCGGCGTGACCGCCGACGCGTCGAGCACGGCCCCCACCACGACTGAGAGATCCCGCAGGTTCCACGGCGCCAGATTGCGATACTCGCGCAGCACGTGGAGCGGATCGGGTGTGCCGCCGCCCATCGCGGGCGGGGCCGTCGTCATGCGTCCATCGCTCCGGTCGAGCGGGAGCGGCCCCGCGGCTGCAGCACGCCGGCGATCCAGTCGGACACCTGCTGCAGGTTGAACGGCTTGCGGATGACCGTGCAGCGGTGGTGCTCCAGCCAGGTGCGCACGTCCTCCGCGTCGGCGTCTCCCGTCATGATCGCGATCCGGCCCTCGAGCACCGGCCAGCGATGCACGATCGCGAGATACAGCGCCAGTCCCGACATCGTGGGGAGATGAATGTCGAGCAGGAGCGCGTCCGCCTCCTCCGACGCGAGCACTTCGTAGGCCGACTCCGCGGTCCCCGCGCTGAGCACGCGGTATCCCTGACGCGTCAGGAAACGCTCGAGGACGCGGCGCAGGCCCGCCTCGGCGTCGACGACGACGACGCTGGGCGGCGCGGGCGGCGCGGGCGGCGGCCGGGGCGGCAGCTTCACGACGCGCTGGCCACGGCGCGGCGCGCCGGCGTGAGGAATCCGTGCACGATGCGTTCGGTCGCTTCGGCCGCCGTGAGGGACAGGCGCATTTCGCCCGCCGTCAGGCCGAGATAGGTGCGCGCGTGCTGCTGCAGCGTCTTGGCCTGGGCGTACCCCAGCCGCTGGGCGACGTCTTCGATCGTAAAGCCGGGGTCCTGCAGCAGGCGGTGCGCGTACAACACGCGGGCCGCCGCGAGAATGTGGCGCGGGCTGGGGAGACCGGCGCGCGTGAACCAGCGCGCGCAGGTTCCGCGATCGACGCGGGCGCGGGCGGCCACCTGCTGGATCGTCTGCACTTCGCCCGGCGTGCGCAGCGCGTTCTCGAGAAACCAGCGCAGCTCCCGGGGGAGCGGCATCAGGGCAGCGGCCAGCTGGTCGAGCAGCTGGGAGGAGGCAGCCTGCATGGCCTCCCCCGCGATGAGCTCGCGCAGCCGCTCGGGGTGGTCGTCGAACCGGGTCAACACGACGTGCTTGACCCCGATGCGTCCCAGCAGCAGCAGGACGGCCGGCATTTCGGGCGTCAGGGTGGTGTAGGGGATGAGCGGCAGCGACGGAAACAGCTGGCGCAGGCGCTCGATCTCGCGCCCACTGGCGGCGCCGCCCAGGAGGGGATCCACGACCGCGATTTCGACCGGGCGACTGCGGATGGCGTGCAGGGCCTCGTCCCAGCCGGGCGCGTGCGCGAGCGCGAACCGCGGCGCGATGGCGCGCCGCAACCGCTGATACTGGAGATCGGGTACCGCTGCCAGAACGAGCATCATTCCCCTTGGGCCAGTATGCCGCAAAAACGCCCTACGATGCCGCAAAAACGCCCTAAACGCGCGCTCCTCCATCGCCCAAGTTGGGGGGGCCGTATCGACGCCCGTTCCCAACCCGACCGTGGAGGTTTTCATGTCCCGTCGCATCCGCTTCGCCGTGTCGCTCGTCCTCGTCTCGTTCGCCCTGTCCACCGCCGCTTGCGCCGACGCCACTGCGCCGCGCGCCGAAACGGTCTGCGACACGAGCAATCCCGCTACCTGCAAATAGCGCTATCGACTCAGGGCGGCCAGGGAGGCAGAGACCTCCCTGAGCGCTTCTGTTGGCGTAAATGATTCGGCTGCGGTGCCCTCGACGTGCTCGAGGGCTTTGCAGTCGTGCAAGCCTCCGCGGAACCGTTCGATGCGGAACGTCATTTCGTGGAGCCCATGCGCGACCGCAATTTCGATGGCCTGGCGCAGTTCGTCGTCAGCGCGTCGATAGTTCCCGAACCGCGCAAACCCAATTCCAACCTTGAGGTGATAGTCGGCCCGTACGTTGGGGGCCGCACTCTCGAGGTGTTCGGCCACCCGCTCTCGCCACCGCTCGAAACTGACGCGATCCCTTCGGAACGACGCGCAATGCAGCAGCTCGATTTTCGCGTTTGCGAGGTTGTCCTGAACGCGTTCGCGCCGCACAACTTCCATGAGGGCGTGTTCCGCTCCGCTGACGTCCCCGAGCGATAGCAGCAGGAGTCCTAAGTCGTTCAGCGCGCGCAACTGGGACGCATCGTCTTCGTAGAGCTCAAACGCGCGCCACAAATGCGGAGCTCCCTCGTGCGATTGGCCACGGCGGAAGAGCACCGTTCCCAAGCCGTGCTCGGCTTCGGCCTGTGCGCGTCGCACTCCTGCGACCTCGGCGTCTGCCAGGACCGCGCGCCAAGCATGTTCGGCATCGGCAAGGTTGCCGCGGAAATAAAGGACGTTACACTGGCCGATCCGACTGAGGAGCACCGCCGTGCCATCCCCGCGGACGCTCGCGAGTCGTCCGCCTTCGACGTACGCCACGTTGGCCCGGTCAAACGAGGCCTGCATGCGCCGCACTCGCCCCAGCCGGAGCCACGTGGCGATCGCGTCGGTTGATGCCAACCGCTCGCCCCCCACGCGGGTCAGCGTCTCCAGCACGTCCTCGGCTTCTTGCAGATGGGCATCCTGCTCGAGATACAGCGCGTACGCGAGCAGGGCGGGCGCAATCAGTCGAATCTGATCGTTGCGATGCGCTTCGCCCGTCGCGTTGACGATGCCGCTGAGATGGGCCGCTTCCGTCCCCTCGCACGACAACTCGCCGCAGTAGCGCTCGGTGGCGGCCCACTGATACCGAAAGACATCGGGCGCGGGAGGCTCGCGATCGCCGGCGAGGAGATCGACGAATCGCAGCGCGAGAAACGCGCCCTGGCCGAGGCGCACCTCGGGGGAGGTGGCGGGCTCATCGGCCACGCGCTGCAGGAACACGGCATGGGGAAGGCTCATCGACGGCTCCGCAAGTGCACGGGGTGTGCCGGAACGCAAGACCATTGAGCATGTCAACATAGCGCGGGCGAGCGAAGCGCGTTAGCCCGCAAATGGCGCGTTTTCTGGCTTTTCGCCGCGTCGCCAGGGTGACGGTGGTCCCCGTCACACACGTTATTAGGAGGCGTGAAACAGGGGTTTTCCCTCATTGAACTCGCCGTCGCCGTGGCGATCATCCTGTTGCTGGCGGGCGTGGCGTTCCCCCGCATCGGCGGCTGGCGCGACTGGATCGCGGCCGACCAGGCGGCGCGGGAGGTGACGACCGCGCTCGCGGTTGCGCGCCACAGCGCCGCGACCCGAGCGACACGGGTGCGTGTCCTCATCGGCCCCGACTCGCTCCGCCTGGAGGGTTTCGCTGACAAAGGGTGGGAGCCGTGGTGGGGGACCGCCGGTCCCTCGCGGCTGGGCGTGTCGCTGAGCGTTTCGAACTCAGTCGTCGTGTTCGGGCCCACCGGGATGGGATGGGGAGCGTCGAACACCACGATCGTCCTGCGCCGCGGGTCTCAAGTCGAAACGATCACGGTGTCCCGGGTGGGCAGGGTGAAACGCTGGTAGATGCAACCCTTCCCGGATGGCTTGCATCTAATCTCGTGAAACCTGGACGCACCGGAGTCGTAGGACCGAGCAGGGTCGCGGCCGAAGTGTGACGGCCACTTCGCCCGACCGCCAGCCCCGGGGAGCTATCAGCCCCGGGGTTTGGTTTTTCTAGACGGCGGGACCGACGTCTTCATCGAGGAACACCAACGTCTGGCGGCGAGCGACGAGGCGGGTCAAGCCGACCACCACGGTCGGGTCGAGCACGGTGCCGGCGAGGTCGCCCATGCGTTCGGCGGCCTGTTCGGGCGTCATCTTTTCCTGATACGGCCGCGCCGTTGTGAGCGCGTCGAATACTTCCGCGGCCGCAATGATCCGGCCGCCCATCGGGACCTCTTCCCCGCGCAGGCCGTCGGGATAGCCCGTTCCGTCCCACCGCTCATGATGGGTCCGCACCATCGCCACGACGTCGCCCAGGTGGACGAGCGGCGCGAGGATCTGCGCGCCGATGATCACATGCTGCCTGACGTGCTCGAACTCCTCCGGCGTGAGCGGCCCTTCCTTATTGGTGACGGCTTCGCGCGTCCCGATCTTCCCGAGGTCGTGGAGGCGGCCCGCCATCCGCACGCGATCGATGTCCTCTTCGGGGAGCCCGAGCTCGGCCGCCAGATTCGCGGACAGGTCGGCGACGCGCGCCGAATGGCCGCGCAAATAGGGGTCCTTCGCCTCGAGGGCATTCACCAACGCCTCGAGGGTAGCGGTCGAGACGTTCTCCAGCCGATTCCGCTCCCGCTGGAGCTCATGGGTGCGCGTCGTCACTTCTTCCTTGAGCCATTGATTGAGGTGGCGATTCTCGAGCAGCATCTCGCGCCGCTTGAGCGCGCGCTGCACCGCGCGGCCCAGGTCCGCCAGCTCGATCGGCTTGGTGAGATAATCCATGGCGCCGCGCTGCATGCACAATGCGGCGCTGGTCGCGTCGTTGACCGCGGTCAGCATGAGGATGGCGAGATCCGGCTCGATCTCCAACGCCTGCGGCACGAGATCGACACCGCTCGTGCCCGGCATCCGGATGTCCGACAGCATCAGGGCGACTTTGTGAAGCCGCAGCAGCTGCAGCGCCTCATCGCCCGAGCCCGCCGCGTGCACTTCGAATTGCTGCTGCTTGAGATACTTGCGGAGCGCGTTGCGGATGGGCTCCTCGTCGTCCACGACCAGCACGGAAATCATAGACGTTAAGGATTCGCCGTCAGGAAGGTTACGTCAATCGGCCCGGGCACGATTCCGGCCCGGTGAGCACGGGCGAGCAGCTCCGAGACCGCGCGCCGCCCGGTCGCCCCGTAATCCACCGTGTAGGCGTTCACGTACATCCCCACGAACCGGTCGGTCCGGGCCGTATCGAGGCCGCGGCTGAACTCCTGCGCGTGCCGCAACGCCTCGGCGCGGTGCTCGAGCCCATAGACGATGCTCGCCTTGAGATCCGCGGCGATCTCGGCCATGAGCTCGTTCCCCAGATCGCGCCGCACCACGTTGCCGCCGAGCGGCAGCGGCAGACCGGTTTCGCCGTGCCACCATTCGCCCATGTCGGCCCAGAGGTGCAGGCCGCGGTCGGCAAACGTCAGCTGTCCTTCGTGAATGAGGAGCCCGGCGTCGGCGTGTCCCTCGAGCACGTAATCCTCGATGCGATCGAACGGCACAACGACGGGACGGGTGCCGGGCTGGTACAGGCGGAGGGCCAGGAACGCAGTCGTCAGCTCACCGGGGATCGCGACGCGGCGGCCGGCGAGCGCGCGGCGCGGGTCGGGAGGCGCGGGCTCACGCGCGACGATGCGCGGACCGTAGCGGTCGCCGATACTGGCCCCATGGGCGAGCAATGCATAGCGATCGGTGAGATAGGCGTACGCATGGAACGAGACCGCCGTGACCTCGAGCTCTCCGGCGAGCGCCCGCTGGTTGAGGCTCTCGATGTCCGCGAGCTCGTGGGCGTAGCGGCGCGGCCCGGTGTCGATCCGGCCCGTCGCCATCGCCCAGAACATGAACGCGTCGTCCGCATCCGGACTGTGGGCGACGCGGATGACGGGCAGCGTCACCGTCACGGCGTGGCCGCGGCCTGACGCGCGGCCTCGGCTCGAAACGCCGTCAGCGCCGTCCGGTGATCGTTGTACTCGGGACGATTGCGGGCCAGCTCTGCCTCCTCCTGCCGCAGGAAATCGGCGTACGCGCGACGCTCCAGCTGGCGGTTGCCCTGTTGCTGATAGGCGTGGGCCCGCAGGACCGGAATGAAGAGGTGCGTCGCCACGGCTCGCCGGATCGTGTCGGCTTGCGCCAGGGCCGCGGCCGGATCGCCGCCGGCAAGCTCGAGCAAACCGATGTGGTAGCGGGCATCGGCGTCGAGCGTGGGCAGCATGCCGTAGGCGCCGAGCGCCATCGGCAGGAAGAACTGGACGCTGTCGGTCTTCCCCGCCTCCGCCAGGATCATGACGCGATCGAACAGCCGGTTGGCGCGCTCGGCGGCAGACATCTGGGAGATGTCGGGGGCGGGAGCAGGGCGCTGGGAGCTGGGAGCAGCCTGCTCCGTGCTCCGTGCTCCCGTGGTTCTCACAACGAGTATGGTCACCAGCGCGCCGAACGCGGCGCCGGCGATGGCCCAGGGGAGACCCGCGCGCCAGCCGGCGGCGTGCGCGGATGGGGAAGCGCCGGTCGCGGCGCCACACTTATGGCAGAACTTGGCGGTTGGCGCGAGCGTCGCGCCGCAGGCATGGCACGTCATGGGTGGGGAATCTATGGCTGGCAGGAAACTGGAGCCAACGGTAGAGTACCCCCCCATGGAGCACGGCAAGCACATGGGCGAGCTGAAACGCGGCGACCAGCGCTGGGACGTCTACCTGGAAGGGCAGCCCGACGCGACGCTGGGGGGAGGGGCGGTGCGCGGCCGAATCCACTTCGTGAGCGGGGGAGGGGAGCAGCACCGCGTCACCGGGTGGATCTTCCTCGAGTGGCATGAGAAGGATATGCAGGAGCGTTTCGGGGAATTTTCGGCGGTTGAGCTGCTGCGCTTCGTGGAAGCGCTGGAAGGCTGATGCTGCACGATCGGGCGCACACTTTGCATATTTTCCCCATTGTGGAGAGTTTCTAGACGGATTTTCGTGCATTTCGTACACGAAATTCTTGACAGCGTTGCACCCCGCCTCTAGTTTCCGCTTGGCCCGCCGCTTGCGACTCGTCTCACCGACCCCGGGGAGGAGACCCATACCATGACCGCTACGTTGGAGCCGACTGTCGCCGCCGAGGGCGCGAAGTCGGCGGCCGGACCGTTGCCCGCCGATGTGATTCGCCGTGCACGCGAAGCAGGCGTCCAGATCGTGGACGTGAAATTCACCGACTTACCCGGCACCTGGCAGCATTTCTCGCTGCCGCTCCGGGAGCTCGACGACTCGACGTTCACCGACGGCCTGGGGTTCGACGGCTCGTCCATTCGCGGCTTTCAGGCGATCAACGAAAGCGACATGCTGCTGCTGCCCGACCCGGCCAGCGCGTTCGTCGATCCGTGCCTGCAGGTGCCGACGCTGTCCCTGACCTGCGACATCGTCGATCCGGTGACGCGTGAGCCCTATTCCCGCGATCCGCGCTACGTCGCGCGCAAGGCCGAAGCGTTTCTGAAGCAGACCGGCGTGGCCACGACGGCGTACTACGGCCCCGAGGCGGAGTTCTACATCTTCAATTCCGTGCGCTTCGACCAGAACGCGCACGAGGGCTATTACCACATCGATTCCGAAGAAGGCATCTGGAACTCCGGCACGAACGGCGCGCCCAACCTGGGTCACCGCCCGCGTCACAAGGAGGGATATTTCCCGGTGCCGCCGGTGGACCGGCTGCAGGACCTGCGGTCCAAGATCATGCTCGCGCTCATCGCCGCGGGGATCGACGTCGAAGTCCACCACCACGAAGTCGGCACGGCGGGCCAGACGGAGATCGACATGCGGTTCGGCACGCTGACCCGCATGGCCGATCAGATCATGATGTACAAGTACATCGTCAAGAACGTCTGCCATCAGCACGGCTACACGGCGACCTTCATGCCCAAGCCGATGTACGGCGACAACGGCTCGGGGATGCACGTGCACATGAGCCTGTGGAACGGCGATCAAAACCTGTTCTACGACGAGAACGGCTACGCGCTGATCTCGGAGACGGCGCGCTGGTATATCGGCGGGCTGATCAAGCACGCGGCGGCGCTGCTCGCCTTCGCGGCCCCGACGACGAACAGCTACCGGCGGCTGGTGCCGGGCTATGAGGCGCCGATCAACCTCATCTACTCGCAGCGCAACCGCTCGGCGATCTGCCGGATCCCGATGTACTCCACGTCGCCCAAGGCGAAGCGCATCGAGTTCCGGGCCCCCGATCCCGCGAGCAATCCCTATCTCACGTTCGCGGCGCTGCTCATGGCCGGCCTCGACGGCATCAAGAACAAGATCGAGCCGCCGAAGCCGATGGACGTGGATCTGTACGACCTCGAGCCGGCGGAGCGCCGGCACGTCAAGAACACCCCCGGCAGCCTGCAGGAGTCGCTGGCGGCGCTCGACGCCGATCACGCGTTCCTGCTCGAAGGCGACGTCTTCACCAAGGACCTGATCGAGACGTGGGTCGGGTACAAGCGGGCGAAGGAAGTCGATCCGGTCGCGTTGCGGCCGCATCCGTACGAGTTCTTCCTGTACTACGACGTCTAACCTGAGCGGACGGCTCGAGGGGGACGGTGGCGGGAACGCCCCGTCCCCCTTCCGTCGTATCCCATGACGACCAAACGCGAGATTCTGGAAACCGCCAAAACGCAGGGTGTCTCCTTCCTGCGCCTCCAGTTCACCGACATCCTCGGCGTCAACAAGAACGTCGAAGTCCCCGAAAGCCAGTTCGACAAGGCGCTGGAGGGCGACATCATGTTCGACGGCTCGTCGATCGAGGGGTTCGTCCGCATCGAGGAGTCGGACATGGTGCTGAGGCCCGACCTCGAGACGTTTCGCATCCTGCCCTATGACGACGAAGGCGGGAAAGTCGCGCGGCTGATCTGCGACGTGTACAACCCCGACGGCTCGGCGTTCGCGGGGTGCACGCGCCAGGCGTTGAAGCGGCAGATCGCGCGGGCCAAGGAGCTCGGCTTCGAGATGATGGCGGGGGTCGAGGCGGAGTTCTTCATCTTCCAGCTGGATGCGCAGGGGGATCCCACGACGATCACGCACGACAGCGGCGGCTATTTCGATCTCACGCCCGTCGACCGCGCCGAGGAGATCCGGCGCCTCATCGTCAAAGACCTCGTCTCGATGGGCTTCGAGGTCGAAGCGGGACATCATGAGGTGGCGCCCGGCCAGCACGAGATCGATTTCCGGTATGCCGAAGCGCTGGAGACGGCGGACAATCTGGCCACGTTCCGGTTCGTCGTGCGCAACGTGGCGTATCGCCACGGCTTCCTCGCCACGTTCATGCCCAAACCCATCTTCGGGCAGAACGGCTCCGGCATGCACACGCACCAGTCGCTGTTCCGCAACGGCGAGAACGCGTTCTACGATCCCAAGGGGGAGTGGGAATTGTCGGACGTGGCGCGGTCCTACATTGCGGGGCTGCTGACGCACGCGCGCGGCTTCTGCGCCGTGACGAATCCGCTGGTCAACAGCTACAAACGCCTGGTGCCGGGGTATGAGGCGCCGGTGAATGTCGCGTGGTCGATGCGCAATCGCTCGCCCCTGGTGCGCATTCCCGACCGGCGCGGGTCCGGGACGCGGTGCGAGCTGCGCATGCCCGACCCCTCGGCGAATCCGTATCTCGCCCTCGCGGTCCAGCTCGCGGCGGGGCTGGACGGGGTCGAGCGCACGCTGACGCCGCCCGATCCGGTCAACAAGAACATCTTCGAGATGAGCCATCGCGAGCGGCGCAAGTACCGGATCGACGAGCTGCCGCGGGACCTGCATGAGGCGCTGGACCTGCTCGAGAAAGACGACGTGATTACGGGGGCGCTGGGCACCCACATCTACGAGCGGTTCGTCGAGGCCAAGCGCGAGGAATGGCACGAGTACATCGGGAAGGTGAGTGCGTGGGAGCTCGATCGGTACTTGAGTGTCTACTGACTTGTCTGCTGATCTTGGGCGTCACCGCATGCGAGATCCTGCCCCGTTCCGGCGATACGCGGGGCGATCAGCAGGCGGGCCGCTGGGATTGGTACGGCCGCCTGCGCGTGGAAGCCGACGACCGCTACACCCTGGTGCGGCTCGCCGTCGACACCGCGCCCCATCCACCGGTCCCCGCCGACCGTAGCGACGTGCTGCTGGCGCGGTTCGACTTCGATCCCAGCGATGCCAGCGGCGACGAATACGCGCTCACCATCGGCCTGGAGCTCGGCGACGTGCGGCGGCTGCGCGCCAATCACGCCTACGCGCTGGGCACCGAGATCCCCGCGTATGGCACGGTGACGTGCCTGTGCCGGCCGCTGCGCCCCGACTCCGTGCGCGGCACCTACACCGTCGAAACGCGAGGCCTGCGCCAGCTCGCCGGACGCATCGACGCGACGCTGCACTTCACCGCCTGGGATGACCCCGGGGTGCACGCCACGTACGCGCTCCGGCAGCGCCTGCACGGAGTCCGGCCCTAGTGCTGCTGGGTGTTCTGTTGTTGTTGCAGACCGCCGTTCCACCGCCGGTCATCGATACCGTCATCGTCGTCAGCGCGAACGTCTTCGCGGGAGAGGACGACGCGCCTCCCTTTGTCGCGCGACTCGCCAATTCCCTGCACATCCGCACGCGCCCCTGGGTGATCCGCCGGCGCGTGCTGCTCCGGCCGGGCGATCCCTACGACGAGGCGCTGGTCGAGGAGAGCGAGCGTGTGCTCCGCAGCCTCGGCGTGTTCCGACTGGTGCGGGTGGACACCGTGCGGCGGACTCCATCGGGACCCTTGGCGTTGCGGGTGATCACCGCCGACGGGTGGAGTACGCAGCCGCAGGCGAGCTACACGACGGCCGGAGGCGACGAGGCGTGGGAGGTGGGTTTCGTCGAGCGCAACTTTCTCGGCACCGCCACCGAGCTGGCGGTGGGATACGGCCGCAACCCCGATCGCAGCCGGCTCGACTTCCGGTTCGTCAGTCCGCAATTCTTTTCGCGCCGCTCCATGCTGATGCTGCAACACGGCGACTACTCGGACGGCCGCAAGACGGCGTGGGCGTTCGGCGTGCCGTTCCGGGAGACGGTGGCGCGGCGCTCGGTCGAGACATACGGCGAATCGGTGCGCGAGCGAGTGCTGCAATTCCGCGACGGCGTACTGGCCGACAGCTCGCGCCGCCGGATGCTGCGGATCGGCCTCGCGGGGGGCGTGGCGCCGCAGGCGACGCCGCGCGACTACGTCCGTCTCTGGGCGAACGCGGAGTGGCGGCGCGAGAACTTCGCGGCCACCGACACGTCGCCATTTCCGTATTCGACGTTCACGACCGTGCGTGCCGGCATCTCGGTCGGGCGCGTGCGGTTCCGGGTGCTGCAGCACTTCAACTCCTATGCCCGGCGGGAGGATGTGGATCTCTCGCCGGCGCTGCGCTTCGGGCTCGTGGTGCAATCGGGCGTCGGTTATGAGGCGAGCGGCCAGGTGTCGGCCATCTGGCGACGGGGCTTCGCGGCGCTGCGGATTCAGGCGAACGGGCTCGACTCGACGCGCACTCGCGGGGAGCTTACGATTGTCAGTCAGGACGTCCGGCGGCACACGCTCATCGCGCACCTCGAGGCCGGCACGCTGTACCGGCCGAAGCCGGGCGCCGAGTTCAATCTGTGGGTGGAGCAACGCGGGCCGCGCCTGTTCGGCGTGCACGATTTCATGGGCAACCGGATGGTCTGGCTGGCGTTGGAGGATCGCATGCTCCTGGTCGACAACATCATGGGCCTGATGGCGATGGGCGTCGCGCCGTTTCTCGATTATGGCGGAGCGTGGTACGGCGACGCGACGCGGTTGAGCGGCAATGTGGGGATCGCCTTGCGCGTCGGGCCGACGCGCGCGGTGCGGGGCGAAGCGGCGGAGCTGGCGTTTGGGTATCGCTTTGGAGCCGGCGTGGACAAGCGCTGGGGCCTCACCCTGCGGAAGGGGATCGTGTTCTGATCTCGCCGCTCCGCGCCAGGCGGTCGATGAGACCGGCCGCGCGGGCCAACAGCTCGATCTCCGGTTCGGTGAAACGCTCGAGGCGGCGTGTCAGCTCGTCGATGCGGTTGGCGCGGCCGCGCCGCATCACCACGCGACCGGTCGGCGTCGCGCGGACCATGGTGCTGCGGCGATCGTCATCGGCCCCGACGCGTTCGACCATCCCCCACCGTTCGAGACGCTTCACGATGCGGCTCATGGTCGGGCGACGCACCTGCTCGATCGCCGCCAGCTCACTCATTCTCTTGGGACCCCCGAATACGAGGACGGAGAGGACGGAGAGGCCGGCGGGTCCCACACCCAGGCGGGAGTCTTCCTGGCGCAAGCTGCGGAGCAGATGAATGGCGGCGGAGTGGAGCCCATCCGCGGCCGTCTCGGCGGGCCGGGGCGGCCGGGGACCGTGGGGTCTTGCGTAGCGCCCGGGCACCCCGGCAAATTAGTTAGCATAGCTAACTAATTCAAGGGAGCACCATGGAGCCGGCTCAGGAGATCTTCGATGTGGTGCGGGCGGGGAATAGCGATCGGCTGCAGGCGCTGCTCGCGGCGGAGCCCAGCGTGGTCAACGCGCGCAACGAGCGGGGACACTCACCCGTCCTCATCGCGCAGTACCACAAGAAGCGCGAGCTGGTCGCCATCCTGCTCGCCGCGGGGCCTGAGCTCGACATCTTCGATGCCGCCGCGGTCGGCCGGACCGAGCGCGTGGCCGAGTGGCTCGATCGTGACCCATCGCTGCTCAACGCCTACTCGAGCGACGGCTTTTACCCGCTGGGACTGGCCGCATTCTTTGGGCATCCGGAGACCGTCGCGCTGCTCCTCGCCCGGGGCGCCGACATCGCCCAGGTCGCCCGCAATCCGATGCGCGTGCAGCCGCTGCACGCGGCCGTAGCCAGCCGCTCGCTGCCGGTGGTGGAGCTTCTGGTGAATGCCGGCGCCGCCATCGATGCCAGGCAGCAGGAGGGGTTTACGCCGCTGCACGGCGCCGTGCATCAGGGGAACCTGGAGATGACGCGCCTGCTGCTCGCGCACGGCGCGGATCCCAAGCTGCAAAACGACGCCGGGAAGAGCGCGATTGGCCTTGCCGCCGAGGCGAACCACGCCGCTATCTTGAAGTTGCTCAAGGGCCGGGGATAACTTCCTCCGCCTGGCGCCGTAGCCAAGTGGTAAGGCAGAGGTCTGCAAAACCTCGATTCGTCGGTTCGATTCCGACCGGCGCCTCTCCCGCAGGACCAGGACTGCGGTACGAGCGGCTCCTTGGCGAGACCGTGCAAACGGTGGCAACCGTTGCTGATGTCATTCCACTCGTGCCGGCGGCCGGTCGAGGAACGTTCGCACGTGCGTCAGCAGCTCGCTTGCCGTCCACGGCTTCGTCACGAAGGCGACGGCGGGATCATGACTCAATCGTTCCCGGACCTGCTGTTCAGGGTAGCCACTGCTAAACAGCACCTTGATGGGGTCACCCTCGAGCCGCAGCATTTCATACAGCCGCGTCCCACTCAAGCGTGGCATGATGAGATCGCTGATAATGAGGCGGAGCTCGCTGCGATGTTCGCGATGCAGCGCCAGTCCTTCTTCGCCATCGGCGGCGACGAATACCCGATAACCAACCTTCTGGAGCAGCCGCTCCGCCACGCTGCGTAAACGCTCGTCGTCCTCGACCAGCAAGATCGACTCCGTGCCACGGGGAAGCTCCTCCTCGCGGGAGGCTGGCTGATCGGGCTGCGACAAATCCGTTGCGCTCGGCAGGTAGACCTTGACCGTCGTCCCCTGGCCGACCTCGCTGTACAGATGGACGAAGCCCTTGTGTTGCTTCACCAGACCGTACACCATCGGCAGCCCGAGACCGGTGCCCACACCGACCGGCTTGGTGGTGAAGAATGGCTCAAACACGCGCGCCTGCGTCGCCTCATCCATTCCCATGCCGGTATCGCTGATCGTGAGATAGCCAAAACGTCCCGGTTCGATCCACGCATGCAGTGGTCGGTCTTCCTCGCGCAGTGTGGTCTGCCCGACTTCGGCGTGCAACGTGCCACCCTCCGGCATCGCATCGCGCGCGTTTGTGACCAGATTCATGAGGATTTGCTCCAACGCGAGGGGATCAGCCACGACAACGCTGTGCGGTTCAGCGACATCGAGACCGATCTCGATGCTCGATGGCAACAAGCGACGCATCACTTCTAACACGTCACGTACCCAGTCCGGCAGGTCGATCGTCTGAACCGCGAGCTTCTCGTGACGGCTGAAGCCGAGCAACTTGCGGACGAGTTCCGCGCCCCGGCGTGCCGCGGCCTGCAATTCGTCCAGGTCGCGCCGGAGGTCTGGTTGATCCAGAGGCAGGGCATCGGCGATCAGCCGCCCGTGCCCCATGATCACCGTCAGGAGGTTATTGAAATCGTGCGCGATGCCGCCGGTCAGCTGCCCGATCGTCTCCATCTTTTGCGCTTGCTGCAGGGCGCGCTCCAATGCGCGTTGCTCGGTCACATCCTCCGCGAGCATGGAGAAGCCAATCAGCCCTCCTTGATCGTCACGAAGAGGCCGGCCGCTCAGCCGCGCCAGGATGTAGTGTCCGTCCTTGCGTTTCCACGTTACTTCGACACCGGTAATCGCCTCGGCCACGCGATACTGTTCGATGAGTCGCGCGCGCTCGGCAGGATCGACATACACGTCTTTCATCAGATCAAGCGCCAGCACGTCGGCTTCCGAGTCGTAGCCCAGCATCTGGACGAGTGCGGGATTTACGCGCTTGAGCTTTCCGTCCACGGTGGAGCGGTAAATCCCGTGGGTGGCTTGCTGGACGATTGCTCGGAACTCTGCACCGGAGCGTCGCCGGGCCTGTTCGGCACGGAGGCGATCGGTGTCTTCGACCGCGATGACGCCGATACCCTCGAGCTCGTTGCGAAGACCGGGGACGGGAAAGAACGACACGATCCAATGACGCTTGACGCCCGGCTGCGCCGGGGTCTCGCCGCTGATCGCCTCATTGAGGACCGGCTCGCCGGTAGCGAGAATCCGCTCGAGAAGCGGCTCCAGAAACGGCGCCATCGCAGGGATGACGTCGCGGACGTGGCGTCCCGGCAGCTCGGCGAGCGGCAATCCCAATATCTGGCCGGCGGTTTCGTTCGCTTTCACGAGCCGAAGATCGCAGTCCAGCAGTCCGAGCGCGGCCGGTGCCGACGTGAAGAACGCATCCAACCGTTTATCCGTCAGCATCGCCTGCTGTCCGGAGCGACGTCGTCGCATATCGGTCGGAGGGGCTCCTTGTCCAACAGTGAGTCAGCGTACTTGCCCAGCTAACATGGCGGATTGGGACGACCTGGAGTAGGGTGTTTTTGCGGCTCCGTCGGGCATCACCTACAAGGGAAGAGTTGGCAGCCTTGCGGTGCAAACCGGGGCACAAATGCAAACACTCGGACGCAGACAGGTGAAGTACTTCGGAGGTTACCTCTGCACTGGTGAAGCGAAACGGAGAGGGATACAGTAGTGCGCAGGCGCTCCCGGGCTACTGCAAAACCTCGATTCGTCGGTTCGATTCCGACCGGCGCCTCTCGACTTCCGCACGATCCCCGGAACCCGCTGCACCATTCGTCAGCATGGCCTGCCCGGGCCGAGCTCGATCACGTCGATTCCAGGACGCCCAGCAATCGCAGCAGACCATCGAGCAGCGTGTAGGGGTGGGGCGGACATCCGGGGACCCACAGATCCACCGGCAACAGCTCGCCCACGCCTCCCGCGACTTCCGGACTGCCGCGGAACGGCCCGCCCGCGATGGCGCACGCGCCGACCGCGATGACGATCTTGGGGTCCGGGACCGCTTCGTAGGTCTTCTTCAACGCGGCCGTCATGTTCGTGTTCACCGCGCCCGTCACGACGATGCCGTCGGCGTGACGCGGCGAGGCCACGAACTGGACGCCAAAGCGCCCCAGATCGAACACCACATTCCCCAGCGCCACGAGCTCTGCTTCACATCCGCCGCAACTGCCCGCCACGACCGAGCGCAGCCGTAGCGAGCGTCCCAACACGCGCCGCACGCGGTCCTCGAGCGCGTGGGCGAGCTCGATCTCGCCGTCCGTCGTGCGCAGCGCCTCCCGGGTCGTGGTGGCCATCCGGTAGTCGCCGGTGTAGGTCGCCTCTTCCGGGCTGAAGAGGCACGCGCCGGCATCCCCGCCGCCCGGCCGTCCGCGGAACCGGGTTGGGAGTTCAGCGGCGCCGGCCGGAAAGGTCGTGGTCCGCAGGCCCTGTTGCAGTCGGGTGCGCAGAAGCTGAAGCATGGCTAGAGGTCGTGCCCGGCGTGGGAGAGGTTGAAGCTCTTGTTGCAGAGCGGGAAGTCGGAGATCTGGTTGCCCCGCATCGCCTCGGTGAGTGCCGGCCAGTTGTGGAGCGACGGATCGGTCACCTTGTGGCGGCGGACACGTCCCTCCTCATCGCTGACCGTGACGTGCACGATCTCGCCGCGCCACCCCTCGGTCATGGCGACGGCGAGCTCGCCGGGTCGCAGCGCGCCGCAGGGAACGCGGAGGTCGCCGCGGGGCAGTGCGCCCAGCTGCTCCGTGAGGAACTCGAGCGAGCGCTGGATCTCGAGGCGCCGCACGAGCGCGCGGGCGAGCACATCTCCGGCCCAGGCCGTGGCGACGGGGATGTGCGCGAACCGGAACACGCCCCAGGGATGATCATGGCGCACGTCCCGTGGAATCTCGCAGGCCCGCGACACCGGCCCGACGACTCCGAGCGCGACGCCGCGCTCATAACGCACGATGCCCACACCCTCGAGCCGGGCCTGTACCGAAGCCGCATCGAACATCAGCGCGAGCGCCGGCGCGAGCTCCTCCTTCAACCGGTCGAGCCGCGCGCGCATCTCCGCCTGCATGTCCGTGGTGATGTCGAACCCGACGCCGCCGGGCCGCACGAGGCCGCGCCCGTAGCGATTGCCCGACAGCGTCATCAGGAGGTTCAGGCACTCGCCGCGCAGGCGGCCCAGAAAGGCCGCTCCGGGCTGGAATGCCACGTCGCCGGACATCGCGCCGAGATCGCCGATGTGATTGGCGAGCCGCTCGAGCTCGAGCGCGATCCCGCGAATCGTTTGCGCGCGCGGGCTCTTGCGGCTCCGGGCGAGCGCCTCGATGGCGCCGCAGTATGCCTCCGCATGACCGATCACGGTATCGCCGGCGATGGCCTCCGCGATCAGCACGGCGCGTTCGCGGTCCACCGTCTCGAGGAGACGCTCGACGCCGCGATGCTGATAGCCGAGCACGATCTCCAGCGAAAGCACCTCTTCGCCGTAGCATTGGAAACGAAAGTGACCCGGTTCGATGATGTCGGCGTGCACCGGACCCACCGCGACTTCGTGCACATCCTCGCCTTCGATGCGGGCGAACGGATAGTCGTCCCGCTCGCGGACCATGGGCCGCGGGTTCGGGAGACCGTGGTCCGGCGGGTGCCGCCGCAGCGGCGTGAGCCGGGGGTGCCCTTCGGGCGTGACCCCCGTCTGCTCGGCGATCTCCCGCTCGAACACGTGGGCCTGCGGGCAGGACGGTGTGAGCGCGGGGTAGCGATCGCGCACGCTCGTGCTGGTCGCGCCGAGCACGGCGCGATTGTCGTCGGCGAGGATGGCGACGAGCCGCACCGCGTCGGCGCCGTCGGGCATGCCGAACAAGGAAATCAGGCGCCACCCCGCCGCCACCGCCCCGCTCACGGTCGTGGAAAACGCCTCGACCGATTCGTGCGGCACCGCGGTCCACGGCACCGCCCGCCGGTTGCGCAGCCCCAGGGCGTCGAACCGCGTCACGGCGTGGTTCCTCCGAGCGCGGCGGCCGCCTCGCGCAGCGCGCTCTCGAGCGGCGTCGGGATGTAAATGCCGAGGAGCAGCACCGCCGCGGCGAGGGCGAGCGGACCCAGCACCAGCCATCCCGACTCGCGGCGCTCGCGGCGGTCGGGGCGCTGAGCGGCGTCCGGCGTGCCGTGCACGATGTCGAGAATGGTCCCGGCGAGGCCGACGAAGATGATCGCCAGCAGAACCAGGAGGGCCACGCCGACCCAGACCTGACCTTCCACGCCAAACGCGGCGCGCAGAATCGTGAATTCGCTCACGAACACGCCGGAAAGGGGGGATCCGGTGATCGCGAACAGGCCGACCAGGAGCAGGTTGCCGGAGATGGGCAGTCGGCGCGCGAGGCCGTGCATCCCGGTGGACTGCGCCGTCCCGGCGGCGAGGATCGCGTTTCCGACGACCAGGAAGAGCAGCCCCTTCGTCAGCCCGTTGGTGAGGACGTGGAGCGTGGCGCCGTACGTGCCGACGCCGCCCAGCCCGAGACCGAGGACCAGCAGTCCCATGTGCTCGACGCTCGAGTACGCGAGCAGCCGCTTGACGTCGGTCTGGCCGATGACGAAGGCCGCGGCCACGACCACCGAGGCCAGGCCGAAAAACAGCAGCAGCGGCCGCGTGAACGAGCCGATGCCGGCCGCCGTCGCGACCTGGGTGATGCGCGCGAGCCCGAGAAACGCGCTGCTCGTGAGGGCGCCGGCCATGAGCGCGCCGACGACGCTGGGCGCCTCGCCGTAGGTATCCGGCTTCCAGGTGTGCATCGGCGCGAGACCCATCTTCGTGCCGTATCCGATGAGGAGAAAGACGAACGCCCCTTTGAGCCAGGAGGGGTGCAGCCGTGCCGCCCCGTCCAGGAGGTCTTCCAGGAC
>JAUYMC010000359.1 GCA_030699545.1 Gemmatimonadales bacterium
GAACGTGGGATCGCGATGCGACGGCGGCGGCCGCAGCTCGACCGCGATCGCCCGCGAGCGCGGGTCCGGCTCGAGCGCCTGAATCGCCGCGCGCTCCGGCGCATCCACATGGCACGTCGCGCAGAAGTCGCGCGCATGACAGATCGCGCAGCTGACCGACCCGCTGCGCTCGGCGAGCGCGCCATGCCCGCCCATTGCGAACCCCGGAGCGCGGTGGGACGGCGGCGTTGGGAATCCCGCGATGTCCTCGCGGCGCAGAGACGCCGCGCGCACGAGCGGTAGGTGGCAGGTCGAGCACAGCGTGTCCGGCGCCGCCAGATGCGCCGATCCCGGCGCATGGCACGCGATGCAGCGATCCGCCTCGGCGCGCACCACACCCTGGGCCGTGACGTGACAATCCCGGCAGCGCAGCGGCACCGGCCCCTGCGGCGTCTGGCGCGCCATGATCGGCACCAGATCGTGCACGAACTTCAGATTGCTCGGGTGGGGCTCGGTGGGGGGGGGCGGGCTCCACGAGACCCGGCGCTCGATGGTGCCGTCATGACACGCCGCGCAGGCCACGGGATTGGGCCAGATCTCGAGGTCCGGGTTCTGCGCCCCCACGTGGCAGGCGGCGCACGCCGGCACGAGGCGCGTGTGGCGCGCGTGATCGAACGCATCCGGCGTCTGCGCCAGCAGCGCGAGCGCGAGCAGAGCGGTCGCCGTCATCGCGCCGACCGCTCGCCGGGAAGCATCCGGATGGCGGGCGGCAGCCCCCGCACATCGATCTCGGTGCCGAACGCGATCGCCACGCGCGCGCTCAACCGCCACTGACTCCAGTCGAATGCCGCCGCGTCGGGGCGCTCGTGCTCCTCGTGATAGCGCTGCGCGGTGAGACCGATGCGCAGCCGTTCCGAGGGGGCGAGCTGCGCATCGAGCCCGTAGACGCGCACCACGGCTTCGTTGAAGCGGAACTCGAGCGGCCGCGCGATCGCGGAGACCAGTGCCGCGATCCGCAGGCGACGCGTCGGCTCATACGTAAGCGTGCCCGAGCTGCCGACCGCGGAGGCGCCGGGTCCGTATTCACGCTCGTAGCCGGCATCCACCGTCCACTGCGGCGCGGGTCGCGCGGTGAACCCCAGCCCGAGGCGCCAGCCATCGCGCTTGACGTCGAGTAGCGGCGTGTCGGCCTCCGCATCGTCGAAGCGGTACCGCTCGTAGCGGCCCCGCACTTCGAGGCGGGAGATGACGGCGACGGCGACCGACGTCTGCACGGAGCGGTAGGGCACCGGACTGAACGCGCCCCAGATCGTCCAGAGGTCGAAGTGCGGCCGGTAGCGTCGGCCGAGCAGCGTGGCGCGCCACCGCGGCGCCACGTAGGACACCGATCCCTCGGCGCTCCCCCACCACCCGGCGGCGAGATCGTAATCCGCGCCCACGCCGATGCGCACGTTCGCGAGCGGCCGCGCGGCCGCGTCCACACCGATGCGCTCGGAGACGAAGGACCGCGAGCGCGGATCCACCTCGCGCTGATACTCGAGCCGCACGTCTCCGGCCGCCGCGCTCCACCCGCCCCCGGCGCCGGCCACGAGCTGTCGGGCCCGCGGCTGGAAGTCGTCGAGCGGATTGAGGGCGGGACTGGTCACCGGAATCGCGGCGCCGCGAGCGAGGCCCCAGCCTCCGTACACCTGCAGCTCGAGCCCGCGCGCCGCGTCGCGGACGATCGCGCCGGCGCCGTCGAACCCCGTGAACCCCAGCCGCGACACGATCACCTGGCGGCCCAGGCGGGCCGTGATACGCCGCACCGCGTACTCGGCATAGCCTTCGAGCAGCTGAAACGCGGGCTCAGCGCCGGGCCAAGCGTCCGCGGTGCCGGCGTCGAAACCGAGTCTGCCCGCGGCGCGCACGCTCAGGCCGGTCACGCCCAGACCCCACAAGGTGAGGTCGGCAGTCGTGGTCACGGGACCGCCGCGGCGCTCCGGCCCGGGGCGGAAGAACGAGCAGTAGGGCGCGCCGGCGCGGCAGCGCACGGCATAGCCGTCCACCGTTCTGGGCCCCTCGCCGGGCGTCCCGACGGTATCGGCGACGGGAATGCTGTCGAGCGTCACGCCGCGGAACGCGGCGGCCTGCGCGCGGGTCTCGACCCGCATCCGATACTCCTGCGCGCCCGCCGATCCGGCGAACGCCACCGCAACCACGAGCGCAAGCGCGATCTCCCGGCGTCCGATGGTCATCCGCCCACCCCGTCCTTCCTCAGGTGCGCGCGAAAGTCCTCAGGCGACGCGAGAAAGTGACAGGTCGTGCATTGGCGATCGGCGTAGTGGGCTTCCTGCGACGCATGACACGTCGCGCAAAACGTCCGGTCGGGCGTCAGCAGCGCCACGATGCGCTCGGCGTGGCAGTCGTCGCAGGCGACGTGAAAGTCGCTGAGTCCCGCGTGCGCCGCGGCCGGAGCAGGCTGCGCGGGCCCGTGACACGCCGTGCAATCCCGAGATGGCGCGCCTTCATGATGCGGCACGTGGCAGCTGGCGCACGCCGCCGGTTGCTCGACCTCGAGCGTGACCGGGGTGGTGTGACAGGCGGCGCACGACTGCGCGGCGTGATCGGCGTGGCGGAACATCACCGTGCGGTCGCGTGGCGCGTGGCCCGCGACGCTCACGCGGACGGTCGCCGATTCCGGATGCGCCCGCTCGCTCTCGGTATGACAACTGCCGCAGGTTGCCGCGCGGGACGCGTCGTGGTGACACAGCTGACAGCCCCGAGGCGGCTCGAAGGTCAGCCGCGCATCCGGACTGCTGGTGACGTGGCAGGTGAGACAGGCGAGCGAGCGGTGGCGATCATGCGAAAAGGTGTCGGCGGCGGCGGGGACGAGAAGGAATGCGGCGAGCGGAGGCGCGTCCCCCTTCCCTTTCACCCGGTCGGGGTCGTCACGGCTCGAAATCCCTGTCCCCCGGTTCACACGCATCGTGTCGAACGGGATCGGCGGCCGCCGCCCCGTGCGCTCGCGCACCGCCTCGTGGCAGCCGGCGCAGTCGCTCGCATCCACGCGTGCCTGATGCGGCAGGTGGCAGAGGGTACACGATTCTCCGCCCTGTCCCACCGCGCCGCGGTGCACCGCCCCGACATGGAACGGCACCTTGCGCCAGTCGGAGTGGCACGCCGCCTGGGTGCAGGTGCGCCGCGCCTCGGCGGGCTCGGTCTGCTGGTGCGGATTGTGGCACATCCCGCAAGTGCCGGCGTGCGGGTCGCGCGCCGGGTCCATGTTCATGCCGGCGAGGCGCTCCTGCATCGCATGGCAGGAGAAACACTGGCTGCCACCGGGGGTCAGCGTGCCGGCGGCGGAATCGCGCGTCGCCAGCATCGGGACTTCGGCCGTGAACCGGTGGCACGCCGTGCAGTGCAGCGTCGTCTGGTCGCGCATCTTGCCGAGGGCGATCTTGCTCATCTCGTGACAGCCCGATTGGGCGCAGGTGCGGTCGAGCGGCGCGAAGTGGTGCACTTCCACCGCGTGACAGTTCACGCACTGGATGCCCGCGAGCTTCGGATCGTCCGACTCGAGATGCGTGCGGTGGCCGGCCGTGGACGCGATCCGCTGCCAGACCTCCCTCTCGCCCGTCACGTGGCAATTGGCGCAGACGGCATTGGTCACTTTGGCGTGCGGGCCGATTTCGGCCGGACGTTCCGCCACCCAGAGGTAGAGCTGGCGCATGCTCGCAGCCATCGACTGCTGGTGGCAGTCGTGGCAGGATAGCTGACTGTGCTCGCTCTGGGTGAAGCGCACGTACGACGGCCCCATGACGTGGCATCCGGTGCAGAATCCGTTGTCGTGCTGCATGTAGTTCCAGCTCACCGCGCCGAAGCTCATGCTGAGGAGCACGGCGGCGGCCGCGGCGGCGGCGAGGCCGATCCGGAGATTGCGGGGCCGCGTGCGCACCCACGTGACGATCGCGATGCGGTGGCGCCAGGCGTACCACGCTAGGGCCACCGCGGCGGCGACGCCGATGAGGAAGCCGACGATCTGGAACCACGACGGCAGGTTGAAAAAGAAGCGCACGACCGCCGCCACGCCGCCGGGGAGCGGCGAGGGGCCGACCGTGGCTTCTTGCAGCGTCAGGCTACCGATCACTCCTCACCCGTCGCACGCCGGGGGGCAGCGGCCCCGTCACCTCGAGCGACGGCTGCTGCGGCGCCGACAGGCCATAGGTCGTCTGCAGCGCCGCGATCGACGAAGTCAATAACGCCTTGAGCAGGAAGGGGTTGTGCACGCCGTTCCCCGAGGCCATGTGCGTGGAGAAGGTATTCCCGAAGGACCGGCCACTCAGGAAGTGGGAGCGGTCCTCGGTCGCCGCGAGCGCGGCGTTCCACAGCGTGCCCTTCGCCGCCGAGGTGACGTTGTTGCGGAAGCTGAGCTCGGCGCTGTCCGCCGCCGTCGCCCCGGGACGCAGCGCCCGCGCCATGAGCTCCGGAATCAGCCCCGCATCGAGGCCGGTCCCAGCGGAATCGATGATGCCGTTGGCGTTCCCGTCGATCCAGATCTGATCGAGGAAGTTGTTGAGCTCGCCCTTGAGCGTCTGATACGCGAGTCTCGCGACCTGGGGGCCCCCAATGTGGCAGTTGCCGGTGGAGCAGGCCGTGAAGTCGTGCACCGTGTCGGGGGGGACGGCGTCCTTACACGGCACCGGTAGGCCGTTCGCGTCCGGACACGGGATTGCTTCGAAGGTGTGCCCGACGCTCTGGAACGTGAACGCGCCGGTCAACTCGTCGGTGATCGTGGTCCGCACCACGTGGCACGTCGCGCACAGTTTGGTGTTCGCCGACGTTCCGTGGCTGCTCGCCATCTGCGTCGTGTCGTACGCGAAGCCGGGCGGGATCCAACCGACGTTTTCGCCGATAACCAGCAGACCCTGGGCGCCGTGGGCCCCGCGGGAGGTCGCCGTCCCCGACGACGCGACCGACCAGGGCGGCGTGCCGATGCGCGAATGGCATTTGACGCACAACTGTTGGCGTGATGGCTCGTCGAGCGGAGCGCGCAGCTGATGCTCGTAGGGCGAGCCGTGCGGGTTGTGGCAGGCGACGCAGCCGATCCGCTGCGGCGTGGCGCCGCCTTTCTCGATGTAGTTCGAGTTATCGCCGAACATCAGCGCGATCGCCGCCCGTCCCTCGTGACAGGGGAGACACGCCGCGTAGGTCGCGCCCGCAAACCCGGGCCCCGAACCGTGCGCCGATTGCTTCCACTGCTCCACGAACGGCGTGTGGACGCCGGTGTGACAGCCGCTGCAGGATGTGACGACGCCCGTATCGACTTGAATCGACGCGAGCGGGTGACTGGCGTCGATATCGGGGTTCTCGACGTGCGCGAGGCCCGGGCCGTGGCAGCTCTCACACTGCACGTCGTGGTAGGCCGAATCCGGCACGACCGCGTATCCGGCCGGCGTCCCAACGAAGTTGCCGAGCTGCGACACCGTGTGGCAGTCGTTGCAGCCGGCGCTCGCCTGGCCCGACGCCTGGAGATCGGCCCAGGCGTCGGCGTGCTTGGTGTCCTTCCACTCGCCCTGGACCCCGACATGGCAGTTGCCGCAGGTCGTCTGCTTCGTGCTGGCGTCGAAGTAGCCAAGGAATCCGTTGACCGAGTCGAGCGGCGGATTGAAGCGGATGTCCCGGTACACGATCCGCTCGTCGGTACATGCGCCGAACAGAGCGACAGCGACGATCATCGAGGTCGCATGCGAGAGCTTCATAGCTGACTCCTCACGGCCTGCTGGCCACTGTCTGAAGATACAAGAGAATGTCCGACGTTTGCGTGCGTGTGGGCGGCGCGACTTTCATCCGCTCCATGTTCCGTTCCATCCGGGCGTATACCGCCGGCCAGTCCTCGCGAGAATGCACGCGCGGATCGGGCAGCGCATGGCACTGGCTGCACACTTCCGAGAAGGCGTCGCGGCCCCGCCCGGAAGGAAGATTGGCGCCGCTCACTTTCAACGAGTTGGTGATGAGATATTCCAGAACCGTGAAGCGCTCGCCGAGCGTGGGGACTTTCACGCGGAGCGACGGGGTCAGGCCCTCCGAGCGCAGCCACATCCGCCGCGCGATACCGGGCCAGTCGGTGGCGCTGTGCATCGCGGGCGACGGCAGCTCGTGGCACTGGGCGCAATACTGCGCCGTCAGCTGCGCCCCTGAGGATTGGGGATCGGGCAGGTCGGCGGCGGTCACACCGGGAGGAGGAAGGGCGACGTTCGCGGCCGCGAGCAGCAGCTCGTCACGCTGGCTCAAGCCGTGGCTCGCCGTCGTGTCTGCCGCCTGGCCGGTCTGATTCGCCGGGCGACACCCGACCATCGTCAACGCCACCACTACCAGGACCGCATGTCGCATGACCCGTCCCCAAGTGAAGAACTGCAGTGAGTGTAGGAATACCTCCAGATTCGTAAAGGTAGCTTGAGGCCTTCATGAAGGAAGCCGCTCCCGCTCCATGCGCGCGAGCCCGGGAGACCAGCTGCCGCGGATTTGCTGACGCCTCAACGCAGCAGGTTGTCCAGCACCATCATCACGCCGAATCCCGCGATGAAGCCGATCGTGGCGACGTCGATGTTGCCGTTGCGCTCGGTTTCGGGGATCAGCTCCTCCACGACCACGTAGAGCATCGCGCCGGCGGCGAGGCCCATGCCGTAGGGCAGGAGATGCGCCATCCGCGTCACGACGGCGGCGCCGATCACCGCCGCGACCGGCTCGACGATCGCGGAGAGCTGACCATACCACAGCGCCTTCCAGCGGCTCATCCCGTCGCGGCGCAGCGGCAGCGCCACCGCGAGGCCCTCGGGGAGGTTCTGGATGCCGATCCCGACCGCCAGGGCGAGCGCCGGTCCGGGCAGATCGCTGCCGAACGCCACGCCCACAGCAAGGCCCTCGGGGAAGTTATGCAGCGTGATGGCGGCCAGCAGCAGCATCGAGCGCCGCCACGGGACGCGCGGTCCCTCGGGGCGCGCTTCGTCGGGAAACTCGGGATGCAGATGGGGAAGGAGCTGATCGAAGAGGTAGATCAGGGCCGCGCCCGCGAGCAGCCCCGCCACGGCGCGCCACACGCCCCCCAGCGACATCGCGGGCACGAGCAGCGACCAGCAGGCCGCAGCCACCATCACGCCCGCCGCGCCGCCCATCATGCCGTCCATCAGGCGCCGCGGCACGCGCGACAAGAACAGCACCGGTAGCGCCCCGAGCGCCGTGAGCAGCCAGGTGCCCACGGCGGCCACTCCGGCCTGCGCGACCGGAGAGAGCGACAGCCACCAGTGCGTCACTCAGACGCCAAGACGGTGGGCACCCCTTCCACTGACGTCCGCAGCCCCATGACCTCCACGCGCGACTTGCGCAGGCAGAACAGCAGGCTCGCGCCAAGACAGCTTCCCACCGCGGCGGCGAGCAGTCGCGTCGGGTTGGGGCCGCGCCCCGCACCCAGCGGCGCCGGCTCGTCGGTCAGTAGAGGGGGGACGCCGTCCTCCCCGAAGTCCACGCTGAACCCGTAGCCGTCTTGGAGCGTGAGCGACAGCGTGAACGGCTGCTCCTCCGCGGATGGCTTCATGACGCGAGACCGGCGGGCGTGCGCGGGCAGGTGGACGCGCCGAACAACGCGTAGGCGGGGCACCAGCCGACGATGCCCGTGATCAGGGGCAGGAACCCGACGATCTTGAACGCCAAACCCAGCACGCCACCGACGATGCCGGCCCACCCCAGATAGAGGATCGCCACGCCCAGCACGACCCGCAGCGCACGATCCCAACCCGCTTCGTTGATTCGCATACCACTCTCCCGGTGAAGGTGGTCTTCACCGCAAAGAACGGCGGCAGCGATGGAATTCCGATGATGAAACGGTGAAGGTTCGTTCAGCTCAGGAGGGACGCGCGTCAGACGCGGGCGGGCTTCTCCGGCACGAGCCGCGGCTCGATGCAGAATCCCGTCGCCGCAAACCGGATCATCGCCGCCCCCACGAACCCGGTGAACGTCAGCCACCAGGGGCTGTGCGCGAGCGACAACCGTCGCGCTGTCCGCCGGCACCACCACGATCTGGTTCGTGACGCCCCGGATGCCCGTCAGGTTTTCGACGGCGTTTGCCGCCGCTGCCCGCTCGGCCCCGTGACCCACCGTTCCCGCGAGCGTCACCCACCCGTCGAGCACGTACGCGCACAGCTTGCCGTGTGCCACCCGGGCATCCCAGACGAGGGCGTTCGCCGCCGCTGCCGTGAGCGCACTATCGGGGCGCGCGTCCGGCTCCCGCAGCCGGACCGTGATCTCGTTCACCACAGTGCGAATCCCCGCGATCCGCTCCGCGGCCCGCTGGACCGCGAGCTTCGACGGATAGTTCGGCACCGACCCGGCCAGCGTGACGACGAGGCCTTCCAGTTCGACGCTCAGCGCGCCGGTATCGAGACCCGGCTCCGCTCGCAGCTCGTCCCAGATCCGGCGCTGCAACACCACCTGCGGGTGGCGCTCGCCGCTGTCGGACATCCACATTTCGGTACTCATTCCGCCGTACATACATCCTCCCCGCACCGGCCGTCAGACCGGCGCGACTGCCTCGGCGACATGCGCCTCGACGAACCAGAGCCACTTGTCGATGCCCCTCAGTTGCGACCCCGCGATCACGCCTCGACGGCGCGTGCGGAAAAGGCCTGCACCGCTTCACGCTGCTCGGGAGGCGGCACGGGGATCACCAGCACCGCCGCCGGCAAATCGTTCAGCAGCTCCTCGGTGACGCTGCCGAGCAGCAGCCGGTCGACCCACCCCTTGCCATGCGAGCCGACGACGATGACGTCGGCATGCCAGGCGTCCGCCTCCCTCGCGATCGTCTCCACCGGCACGCCGTGGCGGATCACCTTCCGGCTTTCCGGAATGGGGAACAGCGGCCAGATGTCCCGCTCGACGCGGCGGCGCAGCTCGGGCAACAGTCCCGCCTCGATGATCGCCGGCGTGGGCTCCAGAACGTGCAGCGCGCGGAGCGAGCCGCCGAGCAACCCGGCGAACGTGAGTGCGCTGTGGACGGTCCGCGTCGCCGCAGGGGAGCGGTCGACGGCCACCAGAATGCGCGGCTGCTCAGGCAGCGGACCCGTCGTCACCAGCAGCGGGACGTCCAGCCGGCGCACGGCCTGCTGCACGGTGCTGCCACCGAGCCAGCGGCCCAGTGCGGAATGATGCTTGCCGCCCAGGACCACCAAACCGGCGTCCGTCTCATGTACCACCGCCTCGAGCACGGCGACAGCGCGGCCCGTGCGCAGTTGCAGCCGATCGATGACGTCCGCCGGGAGGCGACCGCCGTCCGCGAGTGCCGTCTGCACCGCCGCGCGGACCCGCACGCTCTCCGCCAGATGAAGATCCTCGAGCGCGACGCCCGCGCTCGCCAGCTCGAATTGGGCGGTGTCGGGCGTGACGTGGACGAGCCGGCACCGGCCGCCGCCCGCACGGGCGAGGCGCACGCCGGCGTCGGCCGCGCGGACGACGAGCTCTCCGAGCCCGAGCCAGAGGAGAAGGGCGAGCGCGCCGAGCGCGGCAAAGGCGGCGAGCTGGTCGACGACCCCATCGGCACGCCACGGGAGCAGCGTTCCGGAGGCGAGCGCGGCGCCGAAGAGCACGCAGCCGGCGCCGAGGAGCGCGGCGAA
>JAUYMC010000366.1 GCA_030699545.1 Gemmatimonadales bacterium
CCCAGAGATCGGCGCGCCCCTGACCGGCCCAGACGTCATCTTCCAGCAGCGACAGCGACCCCGCTGCGCCAAGGTAGAGCGAGGGCCGCAGCAGATAGGCGGCGGGCGACACGCTGATGGCGGCAAAGCTCGACCCGCCGCTGTGGCGCACCGAGCCGACGCTCGCGCCGAGCGACGCTTGCTCCTGGGTGGCGAGCACCGACGGGAGCAGGAGCAAAAAAGAAACCGGTCCCACATGCATGGGACCGGTAAGATATCGCATACTCGCCGCCGGGTTACGGGCGCCGGCTTCCGCCTTGTCCCGGATTGTCGGGACGCTGGGACGGCGAGGCCGGGACCGCCGGCGTCGCGGGGACCGCGGGGATGGCTCGCGTCGCGGGCCCCCCATCGGGGTTCGGGACCGCGGGCGTGGCTCGCGTCGCGCGAGTGGCGGGAACGGCGGGCGTTACCGGGCGATTGTCGAGGCCGACGGCCTCCCCGCGAACCCGCGTGGCCACCTTGGCTTTGGCGGTGGCGGATGCGTGTTCGTTGGGCGGCGTCTGCGCCGACAGCATCCCGGGAACCAGAAGGGCTCCGACGAAACCAATGATGCGTGCAACCACATTGACCTCCGGAAACGTGTTATGCGGCTCAGCGCCGCCGGTTCGTCCGTTCAGCGTGAGCGAGCTCGCCGGCGGTGCGCTGCAACCACGAGAGCGCCCGTTGGCTTTGCCCGTTCATCCGAACCGCCGCATGCCACAGCTGCTCGAAGGCGCGGGTGACGACGAGCTCCGCGCGCTCCGTGTCCCACAGAATGCTGTATACGCGGGCATACACCGATCCGCGGTAGCGGCGCTGCAATTCGATGAGCGCCGTCGCATCGCGGTCCGCCATCCGGCGGACCAGCGCGCTGTCGGGCACCATGGATCTCTGGAACGACGGCTCGAAGATGGGATCCATAGTGCAGTAAAGAGTCCGGACACTCCCCCCAGGTAACGCGCATCACCGAACCCGGCCTGGCCGTTACCAAGTGTCGTCCCATGAGCTCTTTAGGCCAAGGTGTTGCCTGTTTTGGCGCGATCGCCTAGCGTCCTCGCGATGGATCGCGGCGAGGCAAGCGATGGAGCGATTGTGCGGGCGGTGCTGGCCGGTGACGTGGAGCGGTACGCCGAGCTGGTCCGGAAGTACCGGGATCGCTACGCGCGGTTCGCGGCGCGCATGCTGGGGTCGTCCGATGCGGCGGAAGACGCGATTCAGGACGCCTTCGTCCGCGCGTACGACCAGCTGGCGCAATGCAACGAGCCCGACAAGTTCGTCGGTTGGTTCTTTCTCATTCTGCGCAATCGCTGTTTCGCGGAGCGGCGCAAGAGTAAGGACCGGGTCTCGCTCGACGCGGCTCAGGCGGTCGAAGCGGTGGAGCGGACCGACCGCGACATGGAGACGGCGGAACGCCGGCGCACGCTGCAGCTGGCGCTCCTGGAGCTGACATCGGAGCAGCGCGAAGTATTCGTGCTGAAGCACATCGAAGGGATGTCGTACGGAGAAATCGCGGAGCGACTCGGCACGTCGGTGCCGTCGCTCAAGATGCGGATGCACCGGGCCTACGACCGGCTCCGCGAACAGCTGAGGGACAGGACATGAGACACGAGGGTCGGGGCTTTCATCCGGATGTGAAGCGGCTGCTGGACGGCGAGCTGCGGGGCGGGCTCGACGCGCTGGCGCCCGCATTGCGCGAGGACGCGCAGGAAGCGCTCCGCCTGCTCGCCGAGGTGGACCGCACCGCCCCGGTCGTCTCCGACGCTCTCGAGGCCCGCGTCATGGCCGCGGTGCGCGCCAAGCGCGGCCGCCGTCGCGAGATGGTCGTGCGGCTGCGGCCCTGGATGCTGGTCCCCGCGCTCGCCGCCGCCGCGATGCTGGTGCTGCTCGTGGGACGCGTCCTGCAGGCGCCAACCGCCCAGGCGCCGGCCGTGGCCAGCCTGACCGTTCGCTTTGTCCTCGTCGCGCCAGACGCCCAGCGCGTGAGCGTGGCCGGGACTTTCAATCAGTGGGATCCCAGTGCGACGCCGCTCGTGCGCACCGCCGAGGCCGGCGTGTGGGCCGCGACGCTGACGCTGCCCGCCGGCGAGCATCAGTATGCGTTCGTGGTGGACGGCGATCAGTGGGTCGCGGATCCCGCGGCTCCGGCAGTTCCCGACGGGTTCGGCGGCGGCCGCCGCAACAGCGTGCTCACCCTATGAACCATCGGCTCGCACTGCTCGCGCTCGCCGCGCTCATCCCCGCGTCCCTCGCCGGTCAGTCGATCGACGAGCGCCTTGGCGCGCGCGTGCCTCAGGGGACGGCGGCACTGGTGCGCGAGCTCGCCGCGAGCGCCGCGGCGCGCGGACTGCCGGCGGATCCGATCGTGCAGAAGGCGATCGAAGGCAGCGTGAAAGCCGTGCCCGCCGACCGCGTGGCGGGAGCGCTGCGCGAGGTGCTGGCGCAGCTCGCGCTGTCGGCCGCCGCGCTGCGCGGCGCGGGCATGGACCCGCCGGACACTATCGTGGTTGCCGCGGGGGCGTTTGCGATCAATGCGGGCCTCGACGCCAGCCAGGTCACCGAGCTCGCCGGAGCAGGCCCGGAGACAGGTGCCGCGGTGACCCTGCGGGTCGCGGGCACGTTGGCCGCGCTCGGCGTCCCGGCGGCCGACGTCGTGCGGCTGGTAGCGACGGCACTGGCGGCCGGGCAGGCGCCCGCAGATCTCCTGGCGCTCCCCGCCCAGGTGCAAGCGGCCGTGGCGCGGGGCGAGACTCCCGCGCAGGCGGCCGTGGGACTGGCGCGAGCGGCGGCGGCATCGGGCCGCCGCGGGCCGCCGCCCACCCGTCCCACGCCGCCGCCGAGACCGCAGCGCCCCTAGCGCGGGGGGACGTACGCGATCGAGAACGCCAGCGTCTCGACCACGTCGCGTAAGTCTCCGTCTCCCAATCCCTGTTCGACGCGATACGCGAGCCGGCCCCACAGGGTCTGCCCGCTGAGCCGCATCTCCAGGCCGGCTTCGGCACCACGGCCGCTCGCGGCGCCGTCCGGTCGGGTGACGCTGCCGCCGGCCGACTTCCACAGCTCCACAAAACTCTGCATCCGTCCGGGCAGCAGTGTGCCGCGGAGCGTCGCGCGACCCGACCAGAACAGCCAGCGCTGATCGGCACCGCCGGCGGTGTAGGCGCGGGCATTGGGCCCTGCCCACAGCGTCAGCCACGACGCCGCCCGATAACCGAGCAGCACTTCACCTTCGACCAGCTCGCGCGGCTCGATCGCCCCCTCGCCTTTCAGCGTTCCCTGGCCGTAGCGCAGCCGCAGCACGATCCGCTCCCCACCGAGCACCCCCTCGCCGCTCAGCATCGTCCCGCTGAGGCGCTCGCGGACGCCGCCGATCCGGCTCTGGACGATCTCCTGCGAGGCGGCGCCCCAGAACGACATCCGCAGAGGTGACTGGGCAGCGAGCGGCGCCGCGGCCACCACCGCGGCAGCCAACGCATATCTGATCACGGAGCCTCCGATGGCGAATACGTAGGAGCGCCCGCGCGAATCACGAGTTGTGACTGGCGCAGTCGCTCCGCGTTGCGCCGGGTGATGTCGGCGACGTCCCGCCGCCAGCGCTCCTGGAGATTGCGGTTGTGCGCGCTGTTGACGCTGATCGTGCGGCCCGGCCGCTGCGACAGGAACGCGGCGAGACCGGCGACCGTCACCGTACCGCCGATGATCAATCGCGCGCTGCTCGCCTCTTCTCCGTTTGCGATGATTCCGGGCAGGACGACGATAGCGGCGCCGGCCAGCACACCGGGGACGAGCGATCGCCACGCCCGGCCATAGGTGCCGCGCTCGGCGCGATACAGCGAATCGGCGGGCGGCGGCGGGAGAGTGAGGGTATCCACCGCCGTGCGCGTGACCTCGAGCGGCAGGCGCAACGACCAGCCGGCGCGGCGATCGCGCCCCACGGGGGAGACGGTCACCAGGTAGCGGCCCGGGGCGGGGACGTTCCCCGCGATGTCGAGCCCGTTCCAGCGAAGGTCGATGCTGTCCCGCACGAGGCCGGCGAACAGGGTGCGGATGGCGCGGCCGTCGGGGCCCGTCAGCGTCGCGCTGACTTCCGCGGGCGCGGGAGCCGTGATCCGCAGCAGGAAGGCGCCCGTTCCCGGGCGGAACGCCCTGTCCTCCCCCCCGACCGGACGGATCGCGATCGTGTTTCCCCTCGGGGTCGCCGTCGCCACCGGCGCTCCCGCTCCTCCACTCCGGGCCGGCGCGCTGCGCTGGGCGTCCTGGAACAGCGCGACGACCGGCGGACCGAAAATCCGTTCATCGGGGCGGTAGCGGGAATCGAGCGCCTGGAGGCGCTGTGCCGCCGCGATCGCGGAGTCGCGCTGGTCGCGCGACAGCTCGGTCGCGGCGAGGTACATCAGCGCGCGCGCTGTTTCGGCCGGCGAGAGGGCCGCGGATCCCTGCAGCGAGAGGGCCCGGCGCAGCAGCCACGCGCCGCCCGGGTACTCCTGCTGCTGATACGCGCGAATGCCCTGCGCGAGCAGCGCGTCGGCCGACTGGGCCCGGAGTGGAGCTGCGAACGTCACGAGCGCGACGGTCAGGACAATCACAAACCGTGTCATGTTTTTCCTCCGCCCGCCGGCGGGGGCGGACCGCGGAAGTCGGGATCGGTCTCCGCATTGGGGGCGGAGTCGGGGAAGCTGGCCCAGGCGCTGCAGCGCTCGGTCTGATCGCAGACGCGGGCGCGCCAGTGGTAGCTGCCGGCGGCCGCCGGCGTGAACAGCACGGTGGCGACCGCGCCGCTCGTGAGGCCGGACGCGGTGAGCACATTCTCGCCGTTGAATTCCACCGCCGTTTCCTTCACCTCGACCTCGAGTCGCAGCACGTCGCCGGGATCGGGGTCGGTCGCCGTAGCCGTCAGAACGACATCCGGCCCGATGGCTTCAGCCCCGACGGCGATGGGCGTAACCCCATCCGCCTGGAACTGGCCCAGGGAGCCGCTGCCGGGAGCGTCGGGCAGCGACACGCGGAAATCGGGATCGGACTCGGCATTCAATCCAAACGGGAGCCAGACGCTGCAACGGCCCGTGCGATCGCACGTCCGCGCCTGCCAGTGATATCCCGTCTCATCGGCGAGGCCTGAGACCCGGACGTCCGCCGTGCGATTGCCGCTGGCCACGGGCACCCAGTCGCCGGTGTGTGTGGGCTCACTGGTGAACGTACTGCCCAGCGGTTTGAGCTCGATCTCGAGGCGGACGGAGTCGCGGGGATTCGGATCGTCGATGGTGCCACGGAACGTGACGGCGCTCTCGTCGATCGTTTCACCGATACTGATGTTGCCACCGGCGTCCTCCCGCTGCTGAATCCCCTGGGGGGGAGGCGGCGGGAGCTCGCGCGTCACCGTGAGCGTGAACGAGCCGACTTCGCCGGGCCCCGCGGAGGTCGCGTCCACGATGTAGCGCCCGGACGCCGGTACGACGAACTCGGAAATGCAGGCCGCACGCGATTCCGCGTTGCAGTCGTTGTTCTGTGCGAGCGGAGTGCCCGCCTCAGTGCTCACGATCAGGAAGGCGTCGAAGGTCGCGCTGAGACGGAACGACAGCACGTCGCCCGTGGCGGCGGACACGGAGTACAGCTCGGCCAGGCTGCCCGGGCGCCGGGGCGATTCGCAATCACCCACGTTGAGCGACCCTGAGACGGTGGCGTCGGCCGTCACGAAGGTTTCGCCGCACGACTGCGCGATCGTGAACGTCACGGGAATCCGGGCGGGACTGCCGCTCGCACCGGGTGCCGTGACGACGACTTCGCCCACGTGCGTGCCGGAGGGCAGACCGGCCGGATTGAGCGACACCGTGGTCGTTCCCGGCGTGCTTCCCGCTCCCGGTGCGATGCCGATCCAGGCTCCGCTGCGCGTGGCGGTCCACGCGATGGTCCCCGTCGCGCCGCTCGAGATGCTCAGCGTGTGGACACGGATTTCGTTATCGCCGGGTCCGGCGACGTCGATGATGGCCACGGGAGTCACGGCGAGCGACGGCTGCGCGATCACCAGCTCGACGGGGACTGCGACCGGATCATTGGTGGCCTCCGGCGACGTAAACACGATCGTGTCGCGATGCGCGCCGAGGGGCAACCCGGTGGGATCGAGGGTGACCACGACATCCTGCGGAGCGCTCCCCGCCGACGGCGACAGCGATAGCCACGGAGCGCGCTTGGCGGCGCTCCAGGTCATCGACCCCGAGCCGGAGTTCGACACCGCAATCGTCTGCGTCATCGGGGTGGTGGACCCGGGATCGGCGGTATCGCGGATGGCGCTGGGCGTGACGGCGAGTCCCGGCGCAAAGACCGTCAACCGGACGTTGATCCGCGCGGGACTGCCCGACGCTCCGGGTGCCGTCACGACGATCTCGTCGTCATGCACCCCCGCCGGGAGTCCGCTGCTGTGGATCGTGACGGGGACCATCCCGCCCCCCGTGCCGCTCGCCGTCCCCAACGTGATCCAGGGCCGGTCTTCCGCCGCCGTCCACTGGAGGGCGCCGTTGCCGCCGTTGCTGATCCGCAGGGTATCGTGAAACGTCGTGTCGGTCGTGACGTTGGCCGAATGCTCGAGCGCCGACGGCAGCACGATCAGGCCCGCGCGCTGGGCGATGAACGTGACCGCGATCGTGACCTGGCTATCGGGCATGCCCGACGCGGTGATGGTGATCGTGCCTTCGTGGGTTCCCGGATCGAGGTCGTCCGGATCGAGCGTGACCGTGATCGTGTCGGGCAGCGTCCCGTCGCGCTCGCTCAGGCGGATCCAGGGGTGGCGCTCTTCCGCGGCCCACTCGAACACGTCGTCGCCGGTCCCGCCGTTGCGGATTTCCACCGGAATGCCGCGCACGTCGTTCGAGCCGGCGCGCGCCGAGTCCCGGATCGACAGCGGTGACACCGCGAGCTCCGGGAGCGCGCGATTGGCGCTCGGCTTGAGCAGCATATCCAGCCGGCAGGTGGCGACCGAGGTGACGATCAGCAGCAGTGCCGGTGCGATCAGCGCGCGCGACCTCAATTCCGCCTCCGGCGCAGCGTCACTTTGATCTCCGTGGGACTGTTCTTGGCTCCGGGGGAAATGACGATGATGGACTTGCGATAGGTGCCGGTGCGGAGGTCGCTGTCCACGCGGAGCGGAATGACACCCGCGCCCTGTCCCGCGGTCGCATCGAGTGTGAGCCAGTCGCGGTCGTCATCATCGTCATCATCATCATCATCGTCATCATCGTCGTCTTCGTCATCTTCGATCCGCGCGGTCCACGCGAGGGGGCCGTCGCCCTCGTTCTCGATCACCAGCGTGTCGAGAAACAGGCGGTCGGAACGCGTGTCGTAGCCGATGTCCCGGGGGGTGACCTTCAGAATCGGCTGCTGGATGAGGAAGGTCACGGCGATCTCGACGGGGGGCTCGTCCTCGGCGGACGTCACGGTCACGACGCCCTCGTGGTTACCGGGCGTGAGCCTGTCGGGGTTGAGGCTGATCGTGAGCAGGCTGCGCGCCCCGCCGCTCGTGGGATCGAGGCTGATCCACGAGCCCTGTTTGGTGGCACGCCAGCCCCCCTCACTGGCGATCGAGACGGTGGCGTCGCGGCGTTCCTCGGAGCCCGCGATGGCGGAGTCCCGCACCTGTGCTGGGGAGACCTCGAGCGGGGCGCCGGCGACCCCGCCGCTGAGCAATCTGTCGAGGCGGCAATTGCTTACCCACAGCGCCAGGGCAAGCACCGCGCCGCCCGTAGCCGTACGAATGGCAACGGGCCCCAACCCAAGTCGGACCCTGCGGGGTGTCGGATTCACGTCGGTTCCCGAAGGGGGGAGTCGCAATAACCGGGCCAAGTGCGGCGGGAGGGGGACGGCGGTTAGATTCCCCGGCCTCATGACCATCGCATCGAATTTGGGCTTCCCGCCCCTGGGTGCCGCCCGCGAGCTGAAGCGGGCCACAGAAGCGTACTGGACCGGCAAGGCGACGCGCGAGCAGCTGCGCGCCACCGGGGCCGAGCTGCGGCGGCGCCACTGGATCCTGCAGCGCGACGCCGGCCTCGACCGCATCCCCTCGAACGACTTCTCCTTCTACGACCGGATGCTCGATACCAGCACGCTGCTCGGCGCGGTGCCGGCACGCTACCGGGCGTTCGCGTGGGACGATCCGCTCGATCTCTACTTCGCGATGGCGCGCGGCAGCCAGGGCAAAGGCCGCGACGTCACGGCGATGGAGATGACGAAGTGGTTCGACACGAACTACCACTACCTCGTCCCCGAGCTGGAGCGTGGGCAGCCGTTCGGGCTGGGCAGCTCGAAGCCGGTGGACGAGTATCGCGAGGCGAAGGCGCTGGGGATCGAAACGACCGCGGTGCTGATCGGCCCGGTGACGTTCCTCCTGCTCGGCAAGTCGAAGGGCGACTCCTTCGACCGGCTGGAGCTGCTCGACGGCGTGTTGCCGGTGTACGGCGAGGTGCTCGCGGCGCTCGCCGCCGCGGGCGCGCACTGGATCCAGCTCGACGAGCCGTGTCTCGCACTCGATCGCAGCGACGCCGAGCGCACCGCGTATGTCCGGGCCTACGAGTACCTCGCGGGTCGCGCGGGGTCGAGCCGCCTGATGCTCGCGACGTATTTCGCGGGGCTGGGCGACAACGCGAAGACGGCGCTGGCGTTGCCCGTGCACGGATTGCACGTCGATCTCGTGCGCGCGCCCGACCAGGTCGACGTGCTCCTCGATTCGTGGCCGGCGGGAAAGGTATTGTCCGCCGGCCTGATCGACGGCCGCAATGTCTGGCGCGCCGATCTCGCGGGACGGCAGGCGCAGCTCGATCGGATCGCGGCGAAAGTGGAGAAGGAGCGGCTGTGGGTGGCGCCATCCTGTTCGCTGCTGCACGCGCCGCTCGACCTCGATCTCGAGACCAAGCTCGACGCCGAGCTCAAGGGCTGGCTCGCCTTCGCCAAGCAGAAGCTGGGCGAAGTCGTCGCACTCGCGCACGGAGATCCGCAGGCGTTCGCGGCCAGCGCCCGTGCCGCGAAGACCCGCCAGGGGTCGGATCGGATCACGAATCCCGATGTGCGGAAACGAGTCGGCTCGGTCACGAAAAAAGACCTGGTGCGCGGCGAGCGGTACGCGGTGCGCAGGAAATCACAGATCGACCTGCCGCCCTACCCGACGACGACGATCGGATCGTTCCCGCAGACGGCCGACGTGCGCGCCGCGCGCCGCAAGCTGCACGACGGCCAGATGTCGGCGGCGGACTACGACCGGTTCATCGAAGACCAGATCACCAAGACGGTCGCGCTGCAGGGCGAGATCGGGCTCGACGTGCTGGTGCACGGTGAGTTCGAGCGCAAC
>JAUYMC010000372.1 GCA_030699545.1 Gemmatimonadales bacterium
GCCAGGGTCTCCGCCGAGTTGGTCGGGGCGCCGGCGTACATCCCGCCCACGATCACGACGGCGTTGCCGGCGTCCAGCAGGGCGAACTGCGACCGCCCCTCGGGCAGGAGGTCGGGTCCCAGGCCCCAGGAGCCGGTGAAAAATCCCGAGACCAGGCTGAGGGGTGCTGTATCACTCGTCACCAATCGCGGGGTCGCGGGGTCGACGCCGCCGCCCGGCGGCACGCTGTCGGCCACGCCGCCGGCCGTGAGCACGCGCTCATCCCGGACGATGCCGCCCCCGTAGGCGCGCGGACCGGGGAGCAGCGGCTGCGCATACCAGCCGTCGATGTGACCGTCGGTCCTGATCCGGCCGACGTACACGGTTCGTTGCGGGCGGCCCTGGGCGTCCGTCCCGCCGATGACGTAGACGCGGCCCCGGCGTACCACGGCGATCGCGCCCGCCACGGGCGACGGCAGCGGCTCGAGGGAGGCGAACCGACTGATGATGCTGTCGGCCGTCACGTCGGCGCCGAGGACCGTGGCCTGCGGGACGCCGGCGGCGTCGGTGCCACCGATGACGTACAGGACGCTGCCCGACAGGCGCGCGTTGTGCCGGGTGGCGACGACCGCCGCGGCGAATGCGCGCGGTACGGGAAGCACGCGGCTGCGCTCGGCATTCGACGTGTCGCGCTGGCGCACCCACGGCGTCGTCGTCCCTCCCCCACCGGCGAGCGCGCGCGCGACGTAGGTGCCGGAGTCGGGCACCATCTCGGTCTGCCCTCCGCTCGACTGCGGCTCCGCCCCGCCGGCGGCGTAGAGCGTCGTGGACAGGGTGCCCCCGCCCGCGGCGGGAAACTCCGCGGCGGCGAGCGCGACACCGACGGGTGCGCGCGGAAATGCGGAGCGCGCCTGCCACGTGATCGTCGCCGGGTCGAGGGCGGGAGCCGGGATGACGTGTACGGTCGCCGTGAGGACGCGGCCCGTGGCCGTCACGACCGTCAACGTGCCGGCGCCCGGCGTGAGCGTCGCGGGAACCGGCGCGGTGATCGCGAAGTCGGTCCAGGTGGAGTCGTCCAGGGTCGCCTCGGTGTCGCCGAACCGCACGGCGCCGGAGCCGCGGATGGCGCCGAATCCGAACCCCTCGATGAGCACGAGCTGACCGGGCGTGAGGATCGGCTCGATTGCCCCGTCGACGTAGTCGAGGCGAGCCGTCGGCAGATTGGGACCCGGCGCGTCGGTGCCGGCGCAGCCCGCGGCGACACAGGCGGCGGCCACGGCCCGGCGGATCCTAGCGGTGACCGTTTTCTCCACGGATGAACCGGAGGGCGCGGGCGAGCTTTTCGGCGAGGGCGGACAGCTCGGTGGCGCCGTGCGCGAGATCCTCGATGGCGCGGAGCTGCTCGGCGGCGGCGGCGGCGACCGCTTCGGCTTCCTGACTGGAGGCTTTCGCGGCCGCTCCGGCGCGGCCCAGCGTGTCGGTGATCCGCGCGCCGAGCTGCGCGCTCTCCCCGCCGAGCTCGGCCACGCGCTGGCCCGCGCGCGCCGTCTCGGCCGCGGCTTCCGCGATGCGGTCGAGATCCTGGCTCCAATCGGCGGAGCTCGTCACCACCGTGCCGAGATCTTCGCGGATGCGCTCGAGCAGCTGGGCCGCGCGGTCCAGTGCGCGCCGGGTATCCTGGACCGACTTCCCGACGTTCCGCGCCTCCCGCCCGCTCGCTTCGGCGAGCTTGTGGACCTCGTCGGCCACGACGGCGAAGCCGCGGCCGTGCACGCCGGCGCGCGCCGCTTCGATCGTCGCGTTCAGCGCCAGCAGATTCGTCTGGTTGGCGATGACCCCGATCGTCTCGGAGAACTTTTCGACTTGCGCGGCCACGTCGCGCAGCCGGCCGACTTCCGCGGCGCTTTCTTCGGTCGTCGCGCCGAGATCGGTGAGCTGGCGCACCGCCGCGAGCGTGTCCGTGCGGACCTTCTCCGCGGTCTTCTCCATCTGCGAGCCCGCGTCGCGCGTACGGTCGCCCGCGGCGGCCAGCTCGCCCGCGCTCTCCTTGAGCTGACCCGCCTCGCGAGCCGCCGTGGACACGAGCGTGGAGGCTTCCGAGGCGCCGTGGCTGGCGCGCTGCGCCGACGCCGCTACCTCCTGACTCGAAGCGTGGATTTCCTCAGTGGTGGCCGTGAGCGTCTGGACATACTGCGTCGTCAGGTCGGACGCGCCGGTGACGGGGCGCAGCGAGCCGTCGATCGCGACCATGAGCGCCAGCTGCGGGGCGAGCAGCTCCAGCAGATCGCCATCCGAGCCGCGGTACATGGTGGGGTCGGAGTGGCGCACGCTCCAGAGGCCCACCAGCTGCCCGCCATGATAGAGCGGCACCAGCATCTCGGACCCCGGCGTCTCGCCGCCCGGCACCACGACCTGGTCTTTGACCAGGCCATGGGCGACGATGGGGTGGCGCAGCCGCAGCGCTTCGCCGGTGAGGCCGGCGTCGGCGTCGAACTGGAAATCCGTCCCCGGCGCCGCGGCAGTGTCCGCGACCAGCTCCATCTGGCGTGTCGCCGCGTTGTAGCGGGCGAACCCCATCTGCTCCCACGGCACCAGCTGGCGGGTCAGCTGCTGCACGCGCTGAAAGCTCTTGCCGAGATCCATTTCGGCGGCGATGACCTGGGCCAACCGCTGAATCAGGTTCAGCTCGTCGGCGCGGACGCCGAGCTGGATGACGTAGAGACTGCCGGCGGTGCCGAGCGCGAGCGCCGTCGCCACCACGAGACCGGGGGTCGTCGCCAGACCGGCGTGCGCGAAGGCCAGCCAACCCAGGGCGAGGGCGGCGGAGGCCAGATACACGATCGCTTCCCATCGCAGCGTGAGTCGCGAATCCACCCACGCGATGGTCTTTCCCAGCGCCAGCTCGAGGTAGAACGTCCCATTCACGGCGACCGGCAACAGTGCGATCGCCACCAGCAGGGGCGTGAAGTTCACCGCCGTCAGCGCCTCCCCACCCGCCGCGCCCCCGAGGCGCTCGTACAGCAGGCCCACCACGGTCGTGCCGACGGTGAGGTGCGCCCCATTCCCCACCGCGGCCCGCAGCGGCAGGCGGCGCAGCAGGACGTCGCCGACGATCATGGCGAACGGCGCGATGATCGCCGCGAACGCCCACCCGCGATCGAGGATCGCGAACAGCGTGACGCCGATGACGTAGGAGGAGAACCCGTGGCCGGGGAGGGCGATGCCGTACCGGCGGGTGAGGGCGGCGACGAGGATCAGGGCCATGGCGGCAACCGGGAGGTTGCCGTCGGCCGGGCGCGCTCCGCTGGCGTACGCCGCGACGCCGGCGCCGACGCACACCAGCGCGGCCAGCGAGACCGCGATCCGCAGGATGATCGCGGGTGCGGCCGCGAGCCGCGAGAGGAGCCGCATAGAAGCTGTGGCGCAAACTCAGCGACGTGGCGCGGCATGTCAAGCACGACTATCGTTTACGACATGACCGTCACCATCGAGTACTGCGTCATTTGAAACTACGAGCCTCGGGCCACCGGTCTGGCGGCCGAGATTCGCGATGCCTTTCCCCACGCCGACGTGCGACTGGTCCAATCATCGGGGGGAGTTTTTGAAGTGGACGTCGACGGCCGCCGTGTATACTCCAAGAAAGCGGCGCAGCGTCACGCCGAGCCCGGCGAAGTGGTCCGCCTCATGACGCAGGGGGCGTCCGGCGGGCGGTGAGGATCGCGATCTCCACGGGCGGCGGCGACGCGCCGGGCCTCAACGCCGTCATCCGCGCCACCGTCCTCACCGCCGTCCATCGGGGGTGGGAGTGCTTCGGGATCAAGCGGGGATTCGGCAGCCTGTTGGGCGAGAGCGACCTCATGCCGCTCGGCCCCAACGACGTCCGCGGCATCACCCATCTGGGCGGCACCATCCTCGGCACCTCGAGCCGGGGCAATCCCCTGAAATGGCGCACGAAGCAACCCGACGGCACGTGGGAGGAGCATGACCGCTCCGAGGAGCTGCTCGCGACGTTTCGCGCGCGCCGGCTCGACGCGCTGATCGCGATCGGCGGCGAAGGCACACTCGGCATCGTGCTCGATCTCTTCAAGAAGGGATTGCCGGTCGTCGGCGTCCCCAAGACGATCGACAACGACGTGGCGGGCACGGCGGCGACGTTCGGCTTCGACACGGCGGTGGCGACCGCGACGGACGCGATCGACAAGGTGCACACTACCGCGGAAAGCCATGAGCGCGTGATGGTCGTGGAAGTCATGGGGCGCCACGCCGGGTTCATCGCACTGAACGCCGGCGTCGCGGGGTCGGCGGACGTCATCCTGATCCCGGAAATCCCCTTCGACATCGATCGCGTGTGCGAGAAGATCCGGCGCCGCGAAGCGGAAGGCCGTCATTTCAGCGTGGTCGTCGCGGCGGAAGGGGCGCTGCCCAAAGGCGGCACCGTCTCGCTGATCGACCCCGAGCATGAGCGGCTGGGCGGCATCGCCGACAAGGTCGCGCATTCGATCCAGGAGATGACCGGCAAGGAAACGCGCTCGCTGGTCCTGGGGCACCTGCAGCGCGGCGGCAGCCCGACGACGTTCGACCGCCTGCTCGGCCTCCGGTTCGGCGCCGCCGCCGTGCGCCTCATCGCCGAGGGGAAGTTCGGCCACATGGTCGCTCTCGACCCGCCCCGGATCACCGCGGTGCCGCTGGCGGACGCGCTCGCCACGCCGCGCCGCGTCTCGATCGACTCCGACACGATCGCCACGGCGCGCGAGCTCGGCACCAGCTTCGGCGACTGAGGACACCTGTCGCCCTGCGGGGACAGGGAGCGGCAAGATAAGTCTTTATAATACAGTCACTTCCCGCTGGCACAGGTCTTCCTTAAGCATTGCGCCAAGGAGGATCCCATGAAACGCATCTTCGCACTGCTCGGACTGCTCATCGCGTTGGGCGCCACCAGCGCCGCGGCGCAGTCGCGCATCGGCGTGTCGGTGACCTTCGGCCACCCCTACATCGCGGGGCACGTGATCATTGGCCGCCCCCACTACCATCGATACGCGCATTCCCACTTCTATCAGTACCGGCCGCGACCGGTGATCGTCGTTGCACCGCGCCTCTACCGCCCGGCGCGCGTGGTCGTGGTGCGGCCGCACCGCCCCCATCCCCGGCGCGGTCATCGCCGCAAGGAGGTAGTCAGGTCGGACAAACGGGAGGCCCCGCGAGGGCGCCTCCCGTTTCTTTCTTTCTATATTCCCGCCGTGCGCATCACTCGCGACCACTTCCTGCCCCCCGATCCGCAGGCCTTCCTTGCCGCGGAGCCCTCGACCGGCCGGGTCATCGTCATCGCCCCGACGCGGGCCGCCTGCGAGACGATCGAGCTCGCACTCGGCCTGCACCTCGAGACCCTGCTGGAGCGCGAGCATGGCGACGACATCCGGAGCCTCGCCGGCTCCGGAAAGGGATTCGGCATCGTCGCCGGCACCGGCACCGGAAAGACGCTCGCGGTCCGGAGTGTGGCGGAGACGATTCTGCGGGCGCCGCTCAAGGTGGGGGTGGTCAATCGCGAGCGCGAAGCGACGCCCGAGACGCCCACCTGGAACGTGGTCATTGTCACCACCGGCATCGCCCGGCGGTGGTTCCAGGATGGACTGATCACCGCGCGGGACACGCTCGTCGTAGACGAGATCCATCAGACGTCGGCCGAGATGGAGCTGTGTCTCGCGTTGGGCAAGCGCGCCCGCTGCCGGTTCATCTGGCTCTCGGCGACGGTCGACCCGAGCTTTTACCGGCGCTATCTCGACTCGGCCGAGGTGCTGGAGACACGCGCGTTCGACCCCGCCAAGGCAGCCCAGGTCACGGTGCTCGCGCAGCAGTCGCTGGAGTTCCTGAACGACCGCTTCATGAAGCGGGTGCTCCGCGAGCGCCGCGGCGTGGCGGTGTTCGTCCCGACTCGCGCCGAGGTCGAGCAGATCGCGACCGAGATGGGCGACCGTTGGCAGACCGTCGCCACGGCGTTCTACCACGGCGGCGAGCCGATCCGGGTCATTCGTCCTTTTCTTGACGGTTTGGTCAAACGTCCGTTCCTGCTGGCGATGACGGCCGCGGGGCAGTCGGCGCTCAATATCCGCGGGCTCGACACGGTCGTGATCTACGACGCGCGCTACACCAACGTGGTGGAGCGCGGCAAGAACGTGCTGACTCGCGCATACCTCGGCGCCAACGAGATCCTCCAGATGGCCGGCCGGGTGCACGGCCGCGTGGAGGCGGGCGAGGTCTTCATCCTCAGCGACCGCGATCTCGTGTTCGAAGAGCTGCGCCCGACGCCGCCCGAATTCCAGCTGGCGGGCGATGCTGAGCGTGTGGCCATCACGTGCGCGGCGATTGGCGTGGACGCGACGGCGCTCGATCTGCCGGTCCCGCTCGACCGGCGCGCCTATCGCGACAGCGTGACTCTGCTGACCGAGCGGGGGCTCGTAGAACACGGCAGGTTAACGAGTTACGGGCGTGAGGTCGAGGCAATGCCGGTGGAGCGGCCGTGGGGCGAGCTGCTCTATCACGCCGACCCGCCCCTCGTGCCGCTCGTGGCGGTCGCCTCGAATATCGATTCGCTGCATCGCATGACACGCGAGGAGCGCCAGCTGGGCGGGCTGATCGTCCCCGGATCCGACCACATCACGGCCTACAACGTGTACGCCGAAGCGGTGAACAAGCACGCCTACCTTGGGGAGGTGTACGGTTTGGCGCGCCACCTGTTCCGCGACGAAGTCGAGCAGTGGGCGGAGGAGCGGGGCGTGCTCGTGAAGGCGATCGAGGACATCGCCCTCGGAACCGCGTCGGTGTACCGGCAGCTCGATCTTCCCCTTCCCCCCCGGTTGCCGTACGGCGACCGCAAGACGCTCGAGTTGTTTTCTGACCTTTTGGCCAAAATCATGCCGTTCAGTCTCGTCATCGATGAGGCGACGGCCGACGGGCGGGAGGCACGGGTGAGCCGCAGCTCCGTGTGCGGCAGCTGGGGCGCGATCGCCGGGACGCTACGCTACTTTGCCGACCGCTTCGGCGTGCCGCGGGCGTCCATCGAAGGCACGCAGATTCCCGAGCGCGCGATCCGGCGCTACGCCCGCCGGGGTCCGACGACGGTGGTGTTCGAGCGGCACCGCCGGCACGAGGGTCTCATGGCGGTGCGGACGGCGAACTATTTCGGATTCACGCTCGATCGCGAGGTCGAGCCGCTCCCCCATGTTTTCCCTCCCGATCTGGCGGAAGCCGCGCGACAGGCGTTGCTCGAAGCGCTGCTGTCGGGCGACGTGCCGCATCCCGATCGCGGCCGGGTCCGCCGCGCGCTGGAGCGCTATGGCCATTACTGGCGGCGCTCCGGCGGGCGGCTCTCCCATGCGACTAGCGAAGCGGTGTCGCAGCGGCTGGCGGCGCAAATCGCCGGGGTGCGGTCGTGGGACGAGTTCATCGGGACGCGGATCTTCCTCGATCCCGACGCCGACATTCCCGAAACGGAGCGCGCTCGCCTCGACGCCCTCCCCACGTCGGTCTCCCTCTATGGAGACCGCGTCCCGCTCGACTACGACGTCGAGCAGGGTGAGGGCGTGGTGCGGATGCGGCTGAAGGAAGGGCAGGCGCGGCGGCTGAATCCCAAGGATCTGCCGCGCTTCGATCGTCCGGTGCGATTCACGGTGACGCGCGGCAAGCATGAAGCGGTGCGCGCGGCGTCGCTGGACGAGCTGCGGCAGGGCC
>JAUYMC010000375.1 GCA_030699545.1 Gemmatimonadales bacterium
GGGCCGCCGGCGCCGGCGCGGCGCAATTGAGCCCGCCCGGCACCGGCGGCGTCGCCGCGCTGGCCCAGACCCTCGCGCAGCTCGGCGCGAACAAGCGGGTCCTCGTCATCGGAGCGCATCCCGATGACGAGGACACCCAGCTGCTGGTGCTGCTGACGCGCGGCATGGGCGCCCAGGCCGCCTATCTCTCGCTCACCCGCGGCGAAGGCGGGCAAAACCTGATCGGACCCGAGCTCGGACCCGAGCTCGGCATCATCCGCACCGAAGAGCTGCTCGCGGCCCGGGAGCTGGACGGCGCCCGCCAGTACTTCACGCGCGCGTACGATTTCGGCTTCTCCAAATCGGCCGAGGAGACGTTCCGGTTCTGGCCGCGCGATTCGATTCTCCAGGACGTGCTCGACGTCATCCGGCAATTTCGCCCGCAGATCGTCGTCGCCCTGTTTTCGGGGACGCCGCGCGACGGACACGGCCAGCACCAGGCGTCCGGCCTCCTCGCGCGCCAGGCCTTCGACCTGCTGCGCGACGCCGCGGGGGGACCCGTCAAGCTGTACCGCTCCACCCGCTCCGACACGGCCGCGACGACGGTGGCCCTGCAGGCGGGAACGCTCGACCCGGTGCTCGGCCACTCCTATTTCCAGGTGGCGATGGCCAGCCGCAGCCGGCATCGCTCGCAGGACATGGGTCAGCTGCAGCGCGCGGGTCCGAGCACCGCCCGGCTCGGCCTCGTCGCGGCGAACACCGCGGGCGCGGGGCTGTTTGCCGGCGTGGATACCACCGTGCGCGCCGGCGCCGGATACGGGGCCGCGATCGACTCCGCCCGGCGCGCGCTGAATCCGTGGAAGCCGGCGGCGGTGCTGCCGTACCTGACCCGCGCCGCGCGGCTGCTCGGGAGCGGCGACGCCGAGCAGCAGGCGTTGCTCCAGCGCGCGATTGCGATTGCCGGCGGCGTCGCCGTCGACGGTACGGTGGACGACGGCATCGTCGTACAGGGCCAGCGGCTGCAGGTCGAGATCAGCGTCTGGAACACCGGCGACACCGCGGTGCAGCTCGACAGCATCGAGATTCGCACCGCGGGCGCGGGCTGGCTGGTCGAGCGCCTCGACCCCGTGACCGGCAGCGTCGCGCCCGGCGCCGTGGCCACGCGGCGCTTCGTGGTGACGGTCGCCCGCGATGCCGAGCGGACGCAGCCGTATTTCCTCCGGCGCCCGCGCGTGAGCAACGGCGGGTTGTACGACTGGTCGGGGATCCCGGCGACCACGCGAGGGCAGCCCTTCGAGCCGCCGCCGATCGAGGCGCGCGTGCGGCTGACGATTGCGGGGACGGCGGTGACGGTGACGCGGGAAGTCGTGTATCGCTATCGCGATCAGGCGATCGGAGAGATCCGCCGGCCGATCGTCGTCACGCAGGCATTCGACGTCGCGCTCGCGCCCGAAGAGCTGCTGTGGCCCGTCGATGGCGGGAGGAACGAGCCGCGGCAGTTTACGGTGACGGTCACGAGCCGCAGCCGCGACGCGTCGGGAGCGGCGCGCGCCGTCGTCACGGCGCCCTCCGGCTGGCCGCCCGTCCCCGCGGAGAGCCTGCGGTTCACCCGGGAAGACGAGACGAAGAGTCTGACGGTCGCGCTCGCGCCGCCGGTCTCGCTCACGCCGGGCAGCTATGCCGTGCGCGCCACCGCGCAGGGGGCCGCTCGGCGCAGCGACGGGGGGCTCGTGATCATCGACTATCCGCACATCCGGCCGCGCGCGCTCGCGCGCCCGTCCGGATCACAGATTCGCGCGGCGCGGATCACGTTGCCCGCACTCTCGCGCGTGGGCTACGTGCGCGGCGCGGCCGATCGTGTGCCGGAGGCGCTGCTGCCGGCGGGCGTGCCGCTCGAGCTGCTCGACGCCGCCGCTCTGGCGCAGGCCGACCTCTCGCGCTACGACGCCATCGTCATCGGCAGCCGCGCGTACGAGACGGACCCGGCGCTGGTCGCCAACAACGGGCGGTTGCTCGACTACGCGCGCGGCGGGGGCCTCGTGATCGTGCAGTACCAGCAGTACCCCTTCATTGCGGGGGGCTTCGCGCCGTATCCGCTGCGGATCGGCCGGCCGCACGATCGCGTGACCGATGAGACGGCACCGGTCACCGCGCTCGATCCCGCGCACCCCGTCTTCAATTATCCGAATGCCATTGGGCCGGACGACTGGCGCGGCTGGGTGCAGGAACGGGGGCTGTACTTCGCGCGCGACTGGGATTCGACGTACACGCCGCTGCTCGAAACGCACGATCCGGGGGGACCGGAGCTGAAGGGTGGCCTGCTGGTGGCGCCGCTCGGCCGCGGGACCTACGTGTACACCGGCCTGAGCTTTTTCCGCCAGCTCTCGGCCGGCGTGCCGGGGGCGTATCGCCTGTTCGCGAACCTGCTGGGATTGAGGCGCACGAATGTTCCGTAGCCTATGTGTAATCGGCGTTCTCCTCGCGGCCGGATGCCGCGGGGATTCCCGAACGCCATTGGTCATCTACAGTCCCCACGGCCGCGACTTGCTGACGCTCTTCGAGCGGCGGTTCGAGGCGGTGCGTCCCGACGTGGACGTCCGCTGGCTCGACATGGGCTCGCAGGAGGTCTACGACCGCGTGCGCTCCGAGCGCGCCAATCCGCAGGCGGACGTCTGGTTCGGCGGGCCGTCGCTGATTTTCGCCTCGGCGGCGCGCGACTCGCTGCTCGACTGCGGCGCGGCGCCGACGTGGATGGACGCGATTGCCCCGCGCGGGCGTGGCGCGGGGCGCTGTTACCTGGCCGCGTACGAAACGCCGGCCGTGCTGCTGTATCCGGAGGAGGCGCTGAGCGCCGCGGAGGCGCCGCAGGACTGGGATGACCTGCTCGACCCGCGCTGGCGCGGCCAGGTGATCATTCGCGATCCGCTGGCGAGCGGGACGATGCGCGCCGTGTGGGGGTTGATCATCAGCCGCGGCCTCGCCGCCACGGGCGACACCGGAGCGGGCTTCGCCTGGCTGCGCCGTCTCGATGGGCAGACGAAGGAGTACGTGCAGAACCCCGCGCTCGTGAGCGAGAAGATCGCCCGTCAGGAGGCGCTGGTCACCGTCTGGGATCTGCCCGACGTCCTGATCAGCCGCCGGCGCGGGATGCGGATCGGCTACGTCTTTCCGCGCAGCGGGACGGTGGCGATCGAAGACGGCATCGGCGTGGTGCGCGGCACCAAACGGCTCGCCGCGGCCCGCGCCTTCGTGGAGTTCGTCGGCGGCACGGAGATGCAGCTCGCCGCCGCGCGCGACGTGTTCCGGCTGCCCGCCCGGCTCGATCTCCCCGCCGATTCGCTGCCCGACTGGGTGCGCGACGTGCGGCGCCGCATGGTCGTCGCGGATGTGGACTGGTCGCTCATCGCCGAGCGCGGGCCCGACTGGATGCGCTGGTGGGACCAACACGTGCGCGGCACGGGGCGGTGACCGGCTTCCTCGCGGTTCAGGCGATCACGAAACAGTGGGCGCACACCGTCACGGTCGGGCCGATCTCCCTCGACATCGCCCGCGGCGAAATCGTCGCGCTCCTCGGCCCCTCGGGCAGCGGCAAGACGACCATGCTGCGGCTCCTCGCCGGATTCGAGACGGCCGACAGCGGCCGGATCGTCGTGGACGGGGAGGACGTCACGGCGGCGCCGCCGGCGCGGCGCCGCTTCGGGATGGTGTTCCAACACTACGCCCTCTTTCCGCACCTCGACGTCGGTGAGAATGTCGGGTTTGGATTGACCGGGAGCCGGGAGCGGGGAGCCGCTGCGGCGAAGGTGGCGGAGGCCCTGGCGCTCGTGGACCTCGCCGGCTTCGAGCGGCGCAAAGTCCACGAGCTGTCGGGCGGACAGCAGCAGCGCGTCGCGCTGGCGCGCGCGCTCGCGCCGGAACCGCGGGTCCTGCTGCTCGACGAGCCGCTGTCGAATCTCGATCCCGCGCTGCGCGAGCGCACGCGCCGCGAGCTGCGCCAGCTGATCCAGCGCGTCGCCATCACCACCGTCTTCGTCACGCACGAGCAGGAAGAGGCGTTCGACTTGGGAGACCGCGTGGCGGTCCTGAACGCGGGCCGGCTCGAGCAGGCCGGCGTGGCCGACGAGCTGTATGAGCATCCGGCGTCGCTCTTTGTCGCTTCGTTCGTGGGCCGGGCGAACGTGTTTCACGGTGCGGCGGCCCGTGCGCTGGGGGGCCGGGACGGGCAGCTCGTGGTCGCCCGTCCGGAACGGCTGCGCTTCGCGGCGAGCGGGCTCGCCGGCGTCGTGCGCGAGCGGCGGTACACGGGACCGGCCGCCTTCTATCTGGTGGAGAGCGGCGACGGCGCGCGGTTCGAGGTCATGGCGGAGCCCGGCGCGGCGCGCGTGGGCGACCCGGTGCACGTGACGGCGAGCAGCCTGCTGACGTTTCCGGACGGCGCGCCGTGAGCCGGCGCGCCGCGGAGCTGACGGCGCTCGCGCTCACGCTGCTGCTCGCCTGGATCGTGCTGTATCCGATTCTCATCGTGGCGACGGACGCCGCCGACGCGAGCGCGCTCCGCGCCTTCGTGTCCCGACCCGGGGAATGGGCCGCCCTCTGGGCGAGCATCTGGATCTCGCTCGCGAGCGTCGCGCTGGCCGCCGCCATCGGCATCCCGCTGGCCTTCCTCTTCGAGTGGTTCGAATTCCCGGGACGCAAGACGCTGGGGTCGCTCGTCGCGCTCCCCGTGGTGCTGCCGCCGCTGGTGGGCGTGATCGCCTTCCTCTTCTTGTACGGCGAGTCCGGATTCATCGCCCGGGCGGTGCAGGCGCTGCTCGGGCTCGAGCGTGCGCCGTGGCGGCTGCAGGGGCCGGGCGCGATTCTCCTCGTCCACGCCTATTCGATGTACGTGTACTTCTACCTGTTCACGCGCGCGGGGCTGGCCCGCCTCGACGTCTCGATGCTGGAAGCGGCGCAGGCGCTCGGCGCCGGGCGCCGGGCCACCCTGAGGCGCGTGGTCCTCCCCCTCGTGCGGCCCGCCCTCGTCGGGGCGGCGATCCTGACGTTCATGACCGCGCTCGGCTCCTTCAGCGCACCGTACATCTTCGGCGGCGGCTTTCGCGTCATGACGACGCAAATCGTCGCCACCAAACTGAACGGCGATCTGCCCCTCGCGATGGTCGAGACGCTCGCGCTCGCGCTCGTGGCGATCGTGGGCCTCGTGCTGCTGCGCCGCACCGAGGGCGACGCCATTCTCGTGGCCTTGGGGAAGGGGACCGCACCCCGTCCGCGGCCGATCCGGCGGCGCGGGATCCGCCTCGCGGCCGCGGCGGCGGGATGGGGACTCGCCGTGGTGTTGTTGCTGCCCCATCTCACGTTGGGGTTGGTGTCGCTCGTCCCCTACGGCGCCTGGACCACCGAGATCATTCCGCCGGTCCTGAACTTCGAGAATTACCGCCGCCTGTTCAGCGAGGCCGAGCGGCTGCGGCCGCTGCTCAACTCGGTCTGGATGGCGGCCGTCAGCACGGCGGCGGCGGTGATCCTGGCGCTCCTCGCCGGCTGGCTCATCGTCCGCCGGCGCGTGGCGGTGCGGCGGGCGATCGAGGGCCTGCTGGCACTGCCGTGGGCACTGCCGGGAACCGTGTTCGCGATCGCGCTCGCCACGACGTTCAGTGTGAACGCCCCCGCCCGGTTGCGCCTCGTGCTGGTCGGCACGGCGGTGATCCTCCCCCTCGCCTATCTCGTGCGCGCGCTGCCCCTCGCCGGCCGCGGGCTGCTCGCCGCCTATCGCCAGATGGATCCCGCGCTCGAAGAGGCCGCCGCGAGTCTGGGCGCCGGCCGCTGGCGCACCGTGACCCGCGTGACGTTGCCGCAGCTCAAGCCGGGGCTCGCCGCCGGCGCGAGCCTCGCCTTCGTCGCGGCGCTCGGCGACATCGTCGCCTCGATCGTGCTCTACACCTACGAGACCCGTCCCATCGCGATCGAGATCCTGTCGAGTCTGCGCCTCTCGGAAACGGGCGTCGCCGCCGCGTTCGGCGTCGTGCTGATGGTCGTGAGCGCGCTCGTGCTCGGCGTCGGAGCGAGACGATGAGGCGGCTCGCGGTGCTGATGGCGGTCTGCTTCCTCGACATGCTCGGGCTGATGCTCGTGGCGCCGCTGATGCCGTTCTACGCCACACGCATGCAGGCCGCCGAGTGGATGGTGGGCCCGCTGATCGCCTCCTTCGCGGTCGCGCAGCTCGTTTCCTCCCCCATCTGGGGAAAGTTTTCCGATCGCTATGGACGGCGGCCGGCGATGCTCATCGGCCTCGCCGCCTCCGCGTTCGCCTACATCATCTTCGGATTTGCGAACAGTCTCGTGCTCCTCTTCGCCTCACGCATCGTGCAGGGGTTGGGGGGCGGGACGACCGGGGTGGCCCAGGCCTACGTGGCCGACACGATGGCCCCGGCGGAGCGCGCCAAGGCGCTGGGCTGGATCTCCGCCGCGACGAGCGCCGGAGTGATGATCGGCCCCGTCATCGGCTCGGTGGCGCGGCGGTTCGGCACCGAAGTGCCCGGTCTGGTCGCCGCCGTCCTCATGTTGCTGTGTGTGGCGTTCGCCTGGCGCTGGCTGCCGGAGTCACGCGTCCGCCACACGCATTCGCCGAGCGGCCAGCAGCTGCCGCCGGGGGGGGGCCGCTCCGTCCGGCGCGCGCTGTGGGAGATCATCGCCCACCCCGCGACGCCGGCGCACCGCGTGATCTGGATTTACGTGGTCGGCATGCTCGCGCTCAACGTGGTCATCGGCGTGTTGGCGCTGTATCTCATGAACGTCTACTTCGTCACGGAGGAGACGATCGGCTACTTCTTCACGGTGTTCGGCGTCGTGGGCGTCCTGATGCGCATCTCGCTCGTGGGGTGGTTCAACGCCCGATTCGGCGAGATCCGGACGATGCAGATCGGCACCGTCTGTCTGATGCTCGGGCTCGCCTTGATGCCGCTGCCCGCGGCGCTGTTCGGGGGCGCGGCGGCGCTGTCGCTGTTCATCGTGTTCATGATGCTCGTGCCCATCGGCACGGCGCTGCTGTTCCCGGCGTCGACGTCGCTCGTGAGCCAGCGCGTCGAGCGGCACGAGCAGGGGCTGGTGATGGGCGCGCAGCAGACGTTCCGGGGCATCATGAGCATCGTCGGCCCCATCGGCGCGACGGTCACCTTCGCGGCGTGGGGCCACGGCGTGCCGTTCCTGCTGGCGGCGGCGATCGTGGGGATCGCGGCCGCGCTGGCGTTCCGCGAACGCTCGCCGCTACTTTGAAGGCCATGACCCTCATTCCCTTGCTCGTGCTGTCCGCGCTGGGTGGCGGCGATGGCCGAGCGGCGCCGCCCCGCCCCAGGCTCGTCGTCGTGATCACGATCGATCAGTTCCGTCCCGATTACTTCGAGCGGTGGAAGCCGCAGATCACGGGCGGACTGTTTCAACTCCTGAACGAAGGCGCGGTGTTCAGCGAGGGCTATCAGGACCACGCGGCCACCGAGACGGCGCCGGGCCACGCGACGATTCTCTCGGGTCTCTGGCCGGCCCATAACGGGATCCTCCGGAACAACGCAGGCGTGCAGGACTCGACCGCGCCGCTGCTGGTCGCGACCAACGGACCGGGCGCGTCCCCCCGGCGCTTTCGCGGCACTACGCTGTTCGACTGGCTCAAGGCGGTGGACCCGGCGGCGCGGGCGCTGTCGGTCAGCCGCAAGGACCGCGGCGCGATTCTGCCGATCGGTCACGCGAAACAGCAGGTCTACTGGTATCAATCGGGCATTTTCACGACGAGCCGCTATTACGCCGACTCGCTGCCGGCCTGGGTGCGCGCGTTCAACGCCCGCGGCCTCCCCTTCAAGGCCGCGGGAACGGCGTGGACCCTGCTGCTCCCCGACAGCGCGTACCAAGAGGAAGACAACGAACCCTGGGAGAACCGCGGACGCGATATCGTCTTTCCCCATCGCTATCCGGTGGATACGGCGCGCGCGGCGAGCATGGTTGCGAACACGCCGGCGATCGATTCGCTGACGCTGCTCTTCGCGCTGGAAGGGCTCGAGACTTTGCGGCTGGGCCACCGCAGCAACGGCACCGATCTGCTGGCGGTCAGCCTCTCGGCGACCGACGCCGTCGGGCACTCCTACGGTCCCGACTCCCGGGAAGTCCACGACCAGGTGCTCCGGCTCGATCGGTATCTCGGCTGGTTCCTGAAGCGCGTCACGGACCGCGTGGGACGCGACAACGTCGTCATCGTGCTGACCGCCGACCATGGCGTGACGCCGCTGCCCGAGCGGGTGCGCGCCAAGACCGGCACGCAGGTCTATCGCGTGCTGCTGGATACGCTCGTCACCGCGGTAAACCGCGAGCTCGACCGCCTCGCCGGTGGGGGGGGCGCGTCGCGCGAGTGGCTGAGCTTCGACAGCGGGATGCTGTTTCTCCAGGACAACGGCCGCTTTGCGGCGATGAGCCTCAACACCGACAGCATCATCGACGCCGTCGCCGCGCGGATCCGCGCGGTGCCGGGCGTCGCGCGCGCGGACCAGCCGGCGGATCTCGCGCGCGCCGATACGGTCTCCGATCCCGTGGCCCGCCGCTGGATCCACCATATCCCCGCGGACGCGGGCATCGTGCTGGCGGTGACGCCGCACCCGGGGTCGATCTGGGACATCCCCAACGTCCCGATCGCGATGCACGGCCATCCCAGCGAGGACGATGCGCATGTCCCGATCATCCTCTGGGGCCGGGGCGTGAAGCGGGGGACGTACGCGGGCCGCATGAACACCGTGGACATCGCCCCCACGTTGGGGCAGCTGTTGGGGGTGACGCCGTTGTCGCTCATCGATGGGCACGCGCGGACCGACGCCCTCGTGCCGAGGGATTAGGTGACCGTTCACAAGCTCACCCCCAGTCAACTGCGCCGCATCGAGGAGATTCACCAATTCATGCGATCCGTCGAGCACGTGAAAAAACTGGTGGACGAGCTCGAGTCGAGCCGGGCCGCGCGGCCGGTGATCATCAACAACCTCTGCGGCGCCATCGCGCGCGAGCTGTCGCAGATGCGGCAGCGGGCGCTCAGCGCCAATACCGGCACGCTGGCCGACGTCGCCGGCGGCCTCGCCGTCCTCGCGGCGCGCCAGGGCAGTGGGCTCGCCTTCAAGATCCGGGCGCTGCTCGAAGGCGTGAACAGTTTGACGATGCAGCTCGAACAGTCGCTCAAGGCCGCCTCACAACTGGAGCAGGCGACCCCGGACCAGAAGCCGACCTGACGCTCACCGCTCCCGCAACCGCGGCCGCCGTGCTCTGCCGCGGTCTGACCAAGCGGTTCGGCGACGTCGTCGCCGTCGCAGGTCTCGACCTCACCATCGCCGCCGGCGAGTGCTTTGGCCTGCTCGGCCCCAACGGGGCCGGCAAGACCACCACCATCGAAATCCTCGAAGGTCTCACCGCGCCGGACGGCGGGGAGGTGGCGCTGCTCGGCCAGCCCTGGCGGGACGGCGCCGAGGGGCGGGCGCTGCGCGAGCGGCTGGGCATCCAGCTGCAGGACACGCAGCTCGCCGACAAGCTGACGGTGGAGGAGACGCTCGCCCTGTTCCGCTCGTTCTACCGGAATGCGCACGGCGTGGACGAGGTGCTGGCGCTCGTGGAGCTCGAGGAGAAGCGCGGGGCGCGCGTCGTGACGCTGTCGGGGGGGCAGAAGCAGCGGCTCGCGGTCGCCTGTGCGCTCGTGAGCCGTCCCGATCTCCTGTTCCTCGACGAGCCCACGACCGGACTCGACCCCCAGTCGCGCCGCCAGCTGTGGGACATCATCCGGCGGTTCCGCGCCGCGGGCGGCACGGTGCTGCTCACGACCCACTATATGGAAGAAGCGGAGCGGCTGTGCGATCGCGTCGCGATCATGGATCATGGGCGGATCATCGCCCTCGGCACGCCCACGGCGCTGATCGCGTCACTCGGCGCCGACCATGTCGTGGAATTTGCGCTCGTCGAAGGCGCGGGGGGGGAGGGACTCGACGCCGACCTCCGCGGTCTCCCCGGCGTGAAGGTGGCCCGCGCGCGGGCGACCGGAGGCGGCCACTCGCTTACCGTGGCCGAAGTCCATCGTGCGGTGCCGGCGCTTCTCGCCCTGCTCGAGCGCCGCGGCGCGGAGCTGTCCCTCCTCACGACGCATCATGCGACGCTCGAGGACGTGTTCGTCTCCCTGACCGGCCGGCAGCTGCGTGATCCGTGAGCATCCGATGTTCCAGCTGGCGCTCGCGCGGATGCGCGAGTTCTACCGCGAGCCGGAGGCGGTCTTCTGGGTGTTCGGATTCCCGATCGTGCTGGCGTTCGCCCTCGGGCTCGCGTTCCGGAACGCGGGACCGGGGGAGCTGCAGGTCGGTGTGGCGGCCGGCGCGGCGGGAGACCGCGCGCTGGTGGCGTCGCTCGACTCCTCGCCGCGGCTCGCCGCCTCGGTGCTCGATACCGGCGAAGCGCGGCGGCGGCTGCGCACCGGCCGCATCGCGCTGCTCGTGGTGCCCGGCGACTCCCTCATCTATCGCTACGACTCGACGCGCACGGAGAGCCGGCTGGCCCGGCTCGAAGTCGACGACATCGTGCAGCGCGCGCGCGGGCGGCGGGACCCCGCCGTCGTCCGCGATGATCGGGTGGCGGCGGCAGGCTCACGGTATATCGACTTTCTGATCCCCGGCCTGCTGGGCATGAATCTCCTCGGCAGCGGGATCTGGGGCGTGGGCTTTTCGGTGGTGCAGGCGCGGCAGAAGAAGCTGCTCAAGCGCTTCATGGCGACCCCGATGCGGCGCAGCCACTACCTGCTGAGCTTCATTCTTTCCCGGCTCGTCTTTTTGATTCTCGAAGTCGCCGCGCTGGTGGGATTCGGCTGGCTGATGTTCGACGTCGGTGTGCGGGGCTCGTGGCTGACGCTGGCCGGCATCACCCTGCTCGGCGCGTTTGCGTTCGCCGGCCTGGGACTGCTGGTCGCGAGCCGCGCGCGCACCATCGAGGGGGTCTCGGGACTGATGAACCTCGTGATGCTGCCGATGTGGATTCTGTCGGGGACCTTCTTTTCGTACGCGCGCTTTCCCGACGCGATGATTCCGTTCGTCAAAGCGCTGCCCCTGACCGCCCTGAACGACGCGCTGCGCGCCGTCATGATCGACGGGACCGGCGTCGCCGCCCTGGGGGTGCCGCTGGCGATCGTCGCGGGGTGGGGCGCGCTGAGCTTCGTGATCGCGCTGCAGATCTTCCGCTGGCGCTAGGGCGCCGGGTCGCGAAACAGCGCGGCCAGGCGGCGGAAAAACCCTCCCAGCGCGCTGTTCACCGCCGCGCGGAACGCGCCCGCCGAGTGGAACCGCTCCGCCGGATCGCTGCGCAGCGCGCGGCGCAGGACGTCTTCGAGCTCGCGCGGGACGCCGTCGCGTCCGCGGGACAGCGGCGGGAGGTCGTCGGTCGTCTGGCGCGCGAGAATCTGCTCCGGCGTCGTGCCGGTGAAGGGCGGGCGGCCCAGCAGCGCGAAGTACGCCACCGCGCCGAGGGAATAGAGATCGGCCCGCTGGTCCACCCGCTCCCCGAGCAGCTGCTCGGGCGCCGCGAACTGCGGCGTGCCGCTGCGGGAGGTCGCCCCGCCGAAGCGCGCGCCGGCGCGCAGCGCGAGCGCGAGCCCGAAGTCGGTGATGCGGAGCCGGCCGTCCGGCTCGATCAGCATGTTCTCCGGCTTCAGGTCGCGGTGCACGAGCCCCAGCGCGTGCGAGTGCTCCAGCGCCGACAGCGCTTCGTTCAGCAGGCGCTCGGTCTGCGGCAACGACAGCGGACCGTGGCGCTGCACGACCTGCGCGAGGTTCGCGCCCGGCACGAACTCCATGGTGTACCAGGTCAGCCCCGCGCGGCTCATGATGTCGTAGATGCTCACGATATTGGGGTGCCGCAGCCGCGCCGCGAGCTGCGCTTCCCGCCGGAAGCGCTCCATCACCGCCGGATCCGCCGTCAGGGACGGATGCAGGACCTTCATCGCGACGTCACGCTCGAGGCCCAGGTCCCGTGCGCGGTACACCCGGCCGAATCCGCCGACGCCGATGGCCTCCAGCAGCTCGTAGTCGTCGCCCAGCGCGCGGCGCAGCCGCCGCTCGAAGCCCGACTCGCTCAGCTCCGGCGCCGCCGCGGGGACGTGGAACGTCCCCGCGTCGCTGACGAAATCCTCGAGCATTTCGGTCGCCGTGAAGTAGCGAGCCTGGGGCTCGGCCGACAGCCCGCGCATGATCACACGCTCGACCGCCGCCGGAATCGCGGGTCGCAGCTGCCGCGGCGCCACGATCCGCGCCGGATCGGCATCGGGCTCCTGGCCGGTCAGCGCGAAGTAGAGGTTCGCCGCCACCGTGTACACGTCGCTGGCGGGCTCTCCCGCCGAGCCGGCCCGTGCCTCGGGCGCCATGAAAGGAATGGCGGGGTCGCCAGCCGCGGTCGGCGGCACGTGGGGCAGACACCAGCTCGCGAACCGCAGATCCGCGATCACGCCGCGCCCCTCGAAGTTGATCATCAAGGTCGTCGGCACGACGCGCCGCAGGATGATGCCCCGGGCGTGCGCGTGCTCGAGGGCGGCGAGCAGGTTGCGGATGAGCGACAGGCTGGTGGGAATGGGGCGGGGCCCGCGACGCACCGCGTCGGCGAGACTCTCCCCGGCGATCCAGGTCGACGTGCGGTAGGCGAGCGTGCCCAGCTGCCCGGCGGAGTAGACGTGCCGGATCGAGGGATGGTCGAGCGCCGCGAGTGTTTCGTTCTCGCGCAGGAACCAGGCGCGTCCCGGCGTGTCCGGCAGGAGGTGCAGCCGCAGGGCGATGGGGCGCTTCAGGAGCCGGTCCCACGCCTGATACAGCGCGCGTTCGGGAGAGAACGCGACGAGGCTGTCGAACCGGTAGGACGGTTCGAGCGCGCGAACGGCCTCGTCGAGCAAGCCGACGGGCGCAGACGGAGGATTGCCCGACGTCGGGGTGACCGGCGTCACCGGTGTGGGGCGGACGAGAGCGGCACCGCGGGGAAATGTAATGCCATCATGTCGCGTCGCGGCTGGCACGAATCACCGGCCCGGCGCAGATTGATCGGGTGGACAGTGGGCACGAACTCCGGCATCGCGTCGAACGGCGCGTGCGGCCCGACCGCCGCAGCGGCCTCGACCGCCGGATCGCCGACCGCCGGCAGCGGTCCGTCACCATCCAGGTCGAGCGGCGCCGCAGGACGGAGCGGCGCGGTCTGGTCGAGCGCCGTTCCCCGCAGGAGCGCCGCAGCTGGATCGAGCGTCGGGGCTCGGGATTGACCGTCCGCGACCCTCATCCAAACTGACGGCGACCCCCGCCCAGCTGTCCCGGCCGCCGCGCGAGTAGCGCGCGTCCCACAAGAACACCCGCAGGCCCCCTCCTTCGCGATGCACCGAATCGACGTCGGCGACCAGGAAGCGGGCGAAGTGCGCGATGGCGCGACCTTCCGGCGTCTCGCGAACGGCCCGCTGCACGGCGGGGGCATCGAGATGCCGCGGCAGGCGCCAGTCGTCCCCCGCGACGGTATCGCGGCTCGCAGACATCCCCTCCCACGTGAACGGCCACCCCGCGTCGGTGAGCGCGGCCCACGACGCGTCCGGTCCGAAGCGCCGCTGGGCCGTCTCGCGAATCTCCGCTTTGCGGAACTGCGCCACGATGCCCTGGCTGCCTGAGTAGAGCGCCAGCACGAGCAGCGCGAGTGCGGCGGCGCGGCGGCGGGCGACGGGACCGAACCAGTGGCGCACCCAGCCGACGAGCAGGAGCGCGATGATGGCGAAGTACAGCGCCACGATCCAGGGCGCGATGACGTTGGCCGTGCGCACCACCAGGTAGGTCATGAGTCCCACCGTGAGCAGCACGGCGGTCAGCGGACGCCAGTGGCGCTCACTGCCCCAGGCGAGCGCCGTCAAGGGCAGCACCCAGAAGAGCACGTCCACGATGGCCACCCAGTCGCCGTAGTACCAGCTGTCGTTCCACGGCAGGAACGGGCGTAACCCGTACGATCCCTGCCAATCCATGAACGGATGACTGAAGACGGCGACCGCGATCGCGGTGGTGAGCGCTCCCCAGGGCGGGACGCGGCCGCCACCGCGCACCCGCGTCCACGCGCGCGCGCCCAGGCCGATCAGGAGCGTCAGCGCCACCGTTTCGACGACGGCGCCGAGCAGCGAATGGGTGATGCCGCGGTGCAGCATCAGGTACGCCGCACGCGGGCCCGGGAGTCCGATGAACAGCTCGGTCCAATCGGGCGCGTTCGCCGCGACGGCGCCGATCAACCCGGCGCGGGCGACGTGAGGATCGGCGGTCGCGCGGGCGAGCGCGGCGCCGACGAGTGCGTGGGCGAGGTTATCCATCGCTCCACGATCGCCTCACACCTCGCGGGCCGTCCAGGGCAACCGTACTTTGGAGCCGTGCCCTACCTGAAGCTGGTCGAGCCGGCACGCGGGCGAGTCACCGAAGCGCGCGACAGCGTGATTCGCTTCGGCCGCGATCCCGAGGCGAGGGTGCGCCCCGACGGTGATGCGGCGCAGGTCGTGTCCACGCGCCACGCCGAGCTGCGCGCGGAGGCGGCCGGCTGGCTGCTGGTCGATCTCGGCAGCCGCAACGGCACCTATCTCAATGGAACGCGCGTCCCCGCTCCAGGGGCGCGCGTGGCTGTCGGCGACACGATTCGCCTCGGCGAATCAGGACCCGAGTACCAGGTGGCGGCGGTGACGGAAGGGCCGGCCGCCACAGTTCCCGAGCAGCCGGCGATTCCCGACCGGCCGGCCGAAGTCCGGTCCTACGGCGTCACACTGCTCGCGACCACGACCGGGCGGCGCTATGAGGCGCGTGGCACCCGCATTCGGCTGGGCCGCGGTCGTGAGTGCGAGGTGCAGCCGGTCGAAGCGGACGACACGATCGTCTCGCGGGTCCACGCCGAGCTGACGGTGGGTCCCGGCGGCGGGCTCGTCATTCGTGACGCCGAGAGCAAGAACGGCACGTTCCTGAACGGCGAGCGCATCACACGCGCGATGCCCGTCCGCCTGGCCGACAAAATCATGCTCGGGCAGGGCGGGCCGGTACTGCTCGTCGAGGGCATGGGGACGGCCCCGCACAAGGTGGTCGCGCGGCCGCATGCCGGCCTGGGCCAGCAGACCGTCATCGGCCTCATCGGCCAGGCGCTGGCGAAAGCCAGGGAGGAGCGCCGGCGCGGCGGTCGCGGCTCGACCGCGTTCATGCGCGCGGTCGCCGACGAAGTGGGGAAGGACTCACGCCGCAAGATGCGCTGGCTGACCTCGCTCGTGATCGTGCTGGTGCTGCTGCTCGGCGGGGGGGTGTACGGCGTGTACTGGGCCCTGTCGCGCCAAGTGGCCGATACCGAGCGGGCGCTACGCTCGTCGGAAGACTCGGCGCGCGCCGAAACGGATCGGCTACGGCGCGAGTTGGCGGAGGCGCGGGCGGCAGCGGCGCCGGCCTCCCAGGTCGAGCTGTTGCGCGGGCAGCTCGAGGCGGCGCAAACGCGCACCACCGCGCTGCAGGCCTCCCTGGAACGGGCGCAACAGGCGCTCGGCCAGCAACTCGCCGCGGGCGAAACGCGGCGCGAAGAGGCACGGCGCGATCTCGAGCGCATGCGCGAACAGCTCGCCGCCGCCGAGCAGCGGGCGCCGTCGCCGAGTCTCATCGACAGCCTGCGCCGAGCCGTCGCCGCGGCCGAGACCCGTACCGCGAGTCTCGACGCCAAGATGCGCGCGATCCGCGGCACGGACTTCGCCGGGCTGGCGCAGCAGCACCAGGGAGCGGTCGGGTTGATCACCGTGGCGCTGGACGGGAGCCGCTACGACGGCACCGGCTTCGTCATCAGCCCGGACGGCTACATGCTCACGAACTGGCATGTCGTCGCCGATTCGGCGCACGCGGGGCCGGATACGATGTGGGTGACGATGGCCGATCAGTCACAGGCCCGGGCCGCCGAAGTGATCGCCACCTCGCGCGAGCGCGACATCGCGCTGATCAGGATTCGCGGATACCAGGGATCGCATCTGCCGTCGATCGATTGGGCGGGCACCAAGGCGCGGCAGGGCGAACCGGCGGCGCTCATCGGCTACCCGGCAGGGTCGGGATTCGCGCGCGACCGGGGCTCCGTGGTGCGCACGTCGATGACGGCCGGCATCCTGTCGCGCGTGACGCTGGACCTCATTCAGTTCGACGGCATGACGACAGGTGGCTCCTCAGGGAGCCCCGTGTTCAATGCGGATGGCGACGTGATCTCGGTGCATCGGGCGGGACTGCGGCAGGGACCGGGCTTTGCGCTCTCGGTTCCCGTGAAGTACGCGATTCCCCTCATGCCGCCGGCGCTGCGCCAGCGGCTGGGGCTCTAGACGGGTCGCGGGTCGGCTAGTTGCGGGAGTAGTCGATCGTCACGACCATCGCGGGCCGGTCGACGGGACGCGAGATCGAGACCTGCGCTACTGTCGTGACAGTAGTAGAAACAGTTGGCCGATCCGCGACCGCCTGAGTGATCGCGCCCCTGGCCGCCTGTAGGGCATTGGCACTGGTGCGGGTATCCACGACGGTGGCCGTTGCTTGCAGCGTGCCACGCGCTTGGGCTTCTGCGGTGCCCGGCGTCAGTGAGGCCACGACGAGGGCGACACTCAGGATCCCCGCGATTTTCAGAACCGGCCAGACATGAGCGTTCATGCCACTGCCTAGAGGCAGACGGCGTACCACGCTCCCATCGATATCAAGTCGATGTAACAAAATAACTTACGACATTTGGGCGAACGTCGCGACGCGCCAGAAGTGTATAGACGCTTGACAGCCCTGCTCCATTGCGTTCCGTAAGTGCAAGTCCTATCTTCGCCTCCCCGTTTTTGGCCTATATCGTCTAATAATTTGACAATGACGGGGTATTGGAGGGGGGTGGCACGGGCCTTGCCACTAGAGGCATGCAGACGAGGAGGTGCTAAATGGCGCTTCCGTCTGACTAAAAGCTCGACACCCACAAGGGGACTAGATGCGCAACGTCTCGAAGCTGACCCTGGCTGCTCTCGTGCTCGCCTTTGGCGTCACGACGCTCCAGGCCCAGACCAATAGCGCCAATATCACGGCGACGGCGACGGTCCAGACGCCGATCAACGTGGTGGGCGCCCAGCAGTTGAACTTTGGGAACGTGTTCCCCGGCGTAAACAAGTCCGTCGCCGCGACCGATCTGACGAATGGCGGTCGCTTCGATGTGACGGGCCAGGCCAGCGCCCCGGTCAGCGTTTCCTTTACCTTGCCTGCCACGCTTGCGTCGGGCGCCAACACCATGCCGATTGACACCTACACGGGTGTGCATGCCGATAACGCCGCGCAGACCGGCGGCGTCGCGTTCAACCCCGTGAGCGGCGCGAGCCCCACGCTGAGCGCGTCCGGCGAGCTGTTCGTCTGGGTGGGTGCGCGCGCGGTCCCGGCGACCAACCAGGCGCAGGGCGTGTACACGGCGAGCATCATCATGACGGTGGTCTACTAACCCCGTTCGTGGCGTCGAGCTGAGAGCGCGCCGGCAGAGGGATGACAGTTCCCTCTGCCGGCGCAGTCACAAGTGGAGGCGGCGATGCGTGGGATGATCGGTCTCGTGGTAGGGGCAGGGTTGCTGGCAGCGCCGCTCGCGGCGCAGGGCCGGCCACTGACCACCTCGGGCGTTCGTGGCCTGACCTTCGGCGCGGTCCTGCCCGGGGTCCCCCTGGTCGTCACCCGCACCGACCCCGCGTTGAGCGGGCAGCTGGACATTCGCGGCCCCAACCGCCAGCAGATCCTGTTGTCGTTTACGCTGCCCCTCGTCATGACGGGCCCCGCGGGTGCGCAGCTGCCGTTGGTGTTCGGCTCGAGTGACGCCGGCTACTCCGAATCACAGGCGATCGGCAGCCAGATCGGTTTCGATCCCAAACAGTCCTTCACCGCGACCCTGGCGAATAATGGCCGCGGCTCGGTGTTCATCGGCGGCACCGCCAACGCCGCGGCGAATCAGCGTGCCGGGGCCTATACCGCGACCCTCACGCTCACCGTGACGGTGCTGCCATGAGGCGGGGCGTCTGGTTGCTCGCCGCCGGCATGGTGCTCGGTCGACCGGCGCCGGGGCAGGGCGTCATGGTCGCGCCGCACGCGGTGCACATCGATCACCGCGTGCGCAGCGGGTCCGTGCTCCTCTACAATCCGGGGACCGAGCCGGTCGAAGTCACGATCTCGACGCTCTTCGGATACCCGACGACCGACTCGACGGGGCGGATCATGCTGCACACGGTCGACGTCCCCGATTCGACGATGCCGTCGGCGCTGGCGTGGCTCCAGGCCTTCCCGCGCCGCCTCACCGTCGCGCCGCTCGAGCGCCAGACGATCCGGCTGCTCGCCCGTCCACCCGCCGCGCTCGCGGACGGCGAGTACTGGGTGCGCCTCGTGATCGCGGCCAAGGCCGGCCAGGTTCCCGTCACCGGGGTCCAGGACACGACCGCGATTCAGATCGGTCTCACCCTCGAAGTGCGGACGATCATCGGTGTGAACTACCGCAAGGGCCCCGTGTCGACCGGCGTGGGGATTTCCGATCTGCGCGCACAGGTGATCGGGGATTCTCTCATCACCTGGAGCCGGCTCGAGCGCCGCGGCAACGCCGCGTACGTGGGAATGGTGCGGGCGACCCTGGTGGACTCGACCGGAGCGACGCGGGCGGCCTTCCAGACACCGCTGGGCGTGTACTTCACGCTGCAGCCGCGCCTCGGCACGGCCCTCGGCGGCGGCAGTCTGCCACGCGGGCGTTATTGGCTGCGCTACGAAGTCGTGACGGAGCGCGAGGACCTCGATCCGGCGGTGGTGCTTCCCGCGCCGGCCGTCCGCGATTCCGTGCAGCTGGTGGTGCCCTGATGCGGCGTGCCACGCGCGCCTTCGCGGCGGTGCTGGGGCTGGCCTTGCCGGGGCGGGTCCTCGCGCAGGGCACGGCCGCGATTCCGGCCGAAGCCGTCGTGGTGACGGTCGGGATGGCCGTCACGACGCTACGCGACCTGGGCTTCGGCAGCGTCGTGACCGGTGTGTCCACCACGGTCCAGCCCGTCGCGGCGGGCGCCGGCGCGTGGCAGGTCAGCGGCAATCCCAATGCGTTCGCGAGCATCACGTTCACGCTGCCGACGGAGCTGACGAACATCCAGGCGCTGCCGGGATCCACCATGCCCATTGCGTTCGGCGCCGGGGCCGCGCTGTGGCGGCGCGCGACGAACGATCCGGCGGGCGCGACCCCGTTCGATCCCGCGACGGGGGCGACGGGGCGGTTTGGCCCGCCGCCCAATCCCAACCTCTACATCTGGGTTGGCGGCACCGTGAGCCCCGCGGTGACGGCCAAGCCGGGGATCTATCAGGGCACGATCGTCGTGTCGCTGTCCTACCTCTAAGCGGTGAACGGGCACGCGCGACGGGCGCTGCTGTTCACCGTCCTCGTGAGCATCAGCATCCCCGAGGCGCGGGCCCAAGACATTTCCTCAGACAGCGCACCAGAGCCGATCCTGATGGAGCTGCGCATCGGACGGCTGGCGCAGGCCACCGTCCAGGCGTTCCGCGTCCGGTCCGAAGTCCTGGTTCCCCTCACGCAGTTCTTCCAGCTCGCCGAAATCCGCCATCGCGTGTCGCCTGAGGGGCGACTGGATGCCGCGGTGGACCCGGGGAACCGGCAGATTCTCATCGACGTGCGCAGTGACACGATGATTTTCGGCGCGCACCGGGTCCGGCTCGAGCCCGAGTTCCGTCTGTTCGCCGAGAACGAGCTGTATGTCGGGGCGGAGCGGCTCGGGGATCTGCTCGGGCTGCGCTTCGCCGTCGATTGGGCCGAGCTGAGCGTGACGATCGTGGACGCGACGTCGCTCCCGATCGCGCGACGGCTGCGCCGGGAAAGCGCGCGGGCGGCCTATCTCCGCCTGCCCAGCGCGGCGCGCGCCGACGTGGTCCTGGGGCTCGAGCGCCCCGCGTGGGACGGCGTGACCGTCGACTATTCGTTCTTCTCCCCCTCCGCCGATCCCGTCGCGGGCGCGACGTATGCCTTTGGCCTCGGCGCGGACCTCGGCGGGGGCTCGCTGGAGGTGCTGGCGCAGAGCGTGGGCCCGGCGTCCGACGCACGGGCCAACGTCGAAGGGTCGTGGACGGGCGTCTGGCGCGAGCAGCGGTGGGTGAAGCAGCTGCGGCTCGGCACGATCGCCGCGACCGGCCCGCGCGGGCGCATCGTGCGCGGCGCAGCGGTGACGAACGCGCCGTTCGTCCGTCCCTCGCTGGTGGGGGCGCTGCGCTATGCCGGCCGGTTGGACCCGGGGTGGTCGGTGGAGGCCTATCGCGGCGGCGACCTGGTGGCGTTCGATTCGGCCGACGCCGACGGCGGGTTCGCGATCGATCTGCCCGTACGCTACGGGGAAAATCCCGTGGACTTCATCGCGTACGGGCCGTTCGGAGAAATCCGCGAGTTCAACCGCACCTACCGGGTCCTGAGCGATCTCCTGCCCGCGGGGCAATTCGAGTACGCCCTTTCCGGCGGGCACTGTCCCGGCCGGTCGGCGGGGCCGTGCGCGGCGGCGGCGAACGCGGACCTGCGCTACGGCGTGTCGCGGCGCGCCACCCTGCAGGCGGGCGCTGAGCGATTCTGGCGCGACAGTCTGGCCGACCGGGTCCATCCGTATGCCGTGCTCACGGCCAATCCCAGCAATGCATGGGCGTTTCAGGGCGAGGTGGTCGGCGCGGCGTTCGCGCGCGGCGTGATGCGGTACGAGCCGTCGGTCGATCTCCGGCTCGAAGGGGAGTACACGCACTTCGCCCGCGATTCACAGCCGGTGCTGATCGTGCCGGGCCGGCGCGCGCAGTGGTCGGTGAGCGGGTTTCTCCGTCCCCTGCCGTCGCGCGGCTTCTTTTTTTTCGACGGACGCGTCGAGCGAATCACCACGGATGCGGGCGCGGTCACGCGCACCCGGGTGGGCGCGTCGCTGCAGACGGCCGCCATCCGGCTGCTCCCCTACGTCCGCACCGAGCACGACGTCGCAACGCGCGCCTTCGCCGGCGCCAACGCGTTCATCCTGCCGCGCTTCCTGCCGCAGATGTTCCTGCGCACGACCACCGAGGTGGCTCGGCGCGCGGGAGTGATGTCGTGGTCGGTCGTCGCCGCGCGGTCGCTGGGGCGCGGCATCCGGATCGAGCTGGGAACGCAGTGGGTGCGAGGCGATGCCGGCGTGACCTACAACCTGTCGGTGACGTCGTCCCTGCCGGCGGTGCGGGCCGTGACGTCCGTCTCGGCGCCGCCGGGCCGTGCGGTGAACGGCACGCAGTTCGTGCAGGGGTCGGTTCTCTGGGACCGTCAGGGCGGGCGGCTCGGGGTCGCGCCGGGGCCTGCATTGGAGCGCTCCGGACTCGCCGGTTCCGTCTTCATGGATGAGAACGCGAACGGCCGGCGCGACCTCGGAGAACCCGGGATCGCGCGCGTGCGCCTGCTCGTCGGCTCGCTGGGCACGATGACCGACTCCGGCGGCGCCTATCGCATCTGGGACCTCCTGCCCTTCGAGCCGGTCATCGTCGCGCTCGACTCCATGACGCTCGAGTCGCCGCTGCTGGTGCCGCTGTACGCGCGGGCGAGCATCGTGCCCGGGCCCAACCGCTTTCGCACGCTCGATATCCCGGTGGTGCAGGCAGGCGTGATCGAAGGGCGCGTCGTCCGGGCCGGTACGACGCGAGGCGTCGGCGGCGTCACGCTGATCCTCACCGAGCGCCGCAGCGGCGTGCGGCGGACGCTGGTCACGTTCACCGACGGCGGGTTCTATTTGCTGGGTGTCAAACCGGGCGACTACGAGCTGGCGGTCCGGGAAGACGTCCTCGAGGCGCTTGCGGTCGATGCGGCGCCGCTGCGCTTCACGCTCGCCCCGACGCCCGAGGGCGTCGGGCGCTCGGATCTCGAGCTGCGGCTTACGCCGAGGTTCTAGCGGCCTCGCCGGCGACTTCGTACAGCAGCGTTTCGAGCTTGGCGAAATCGTACGGCTTGACGAGCGCGGGGACGCCGGCCTCGCGCAGCAGCGCCGCCGTATCGGGGGCGAATGTGTCGCCCGTCGAAAAAATGAGACGGTTGACCATCGCCGGGTACTCGCGGCGCAGGTGCTCGAGGAACTCGCGGCCGCTCATCCCCGGCATGCGGACATCCGAAACGATGACGTCGAAGTGCATGCTCCCGAGGGCTTTCAATCCGTCGGCGCCGTCGATGACCCCCATGGCATGCAGGCCGCGACGCTTCAGGAAGGTGAGGACCGCGCGGCGCAGCCCGTCCTCGTCGTCGATCAGCAATATGGATAGCCGCTCCCCCGCCGCGGCCCCCGGGGCCGCCGTGGTCTCCGTCACCGCCGGCATCGGCGGGGGCGTGACGCGTTGGCGTGTGCGGGCGTCGCGCGGCAGCTCGACGCAGAACAGCGCGCCCCCCCTCGCGGGATCGCTGTCCAGCCAGACGCGCCCGCCGTGGTCGTTTGCAATTCCGTAACAGATGGACAGGCCGAGCCCGGTGCCGGCCCCTTCGGGTTTGGTCGTGAAAAACGGATCGAAGATCTTGTCGGCCATCTCCGCGGGCACGCCGGGACCCGAGTCGGCCAGCTCGAGCCGCACGCGATCGTCGAAGGTCGACGTCCGGATCGTGATCGTCCGGCGCGTGTCCACCGTGACCAGCGCCTGCTCGGCGTTGATGAGGAGATTCAGCAGCATCTGCTGCACCTCGGAGCCGTTGGCCCACGCTTTGGGATCGCCTTCCTCCAGCTCGAGATTCACGGTGATGTTGAGGGTCGTGAGGTGGTAGGAGCGGAGGGCGTAGGTGCGTCGGACGATGTCGTTCAGGTCGACGAGCGTGCGATCTGTGCCGCCCACGCGGGCGAACGCGAGCAGATTGCCGGTGATCCGTCCGATGCGCGTGGCCTCGTCGTAGATCATCTGAATCGTGTCGCGCTGCTCGCCGGTGAGGGTGTCGAGGAGCAGCGTCTGGGCGAAGCCCGAGATGATGGCCGCCGGATTGTTGATCTCGTGCGCCACGCCGCTGACCAACTGCCCCAGCGCCGCGAGCTTCTCCGCCTGCTGCAGCTGCGATTGCGTGCGGCGCTGCTCGGTGATGTCCCGCGCGAGGGCCAGCACCTTGGGGATGCTGCCCCCAACGCTCCCCCCATCACGCACCGGCGCGTAGAGCACCGCGCTCGTGCCGTCGCTGCCGTCGGCCCGGCGAAACGGCACCTCGAAGCGCTGCAGCTCCCCGGCGAACGCAGCCGCGAGGTTTTCGCGGGCGATACGCGCGGCCGCGGCATCGAGCCAGTCGAAGCCGCCCCCGCGCCCGCCGGAGATCAGATCCCGGCCGGCCGCGTTGTCGTCGAGGATGCGGCCGTCGCGGTCGAGCACGACGATCGCATCCGGCACCGACTCCATGACCAGGCGCAGGCTGCGCTCCGTCGACGCGGTGGCGGCCAGCGAGCTCATCAGCGAGCGGGTCTGATGCGCGACTTCGTCCTCGAGCAGACGCGAATAGCGCCGGGCCGCGCCGAAGGAGTAGAGGACGCGCGCGCCGATGATCGCCATGCCGATCGCGATGATGACGGCGAGGTCGGGCGCGCCCGCCGGGTCGAGAATCGCGACGATCGCGAGGGCCGACATGCCCGTCAGGCCGACCAGGATCGCGACGATCCGCGCCGTGAGGCCCGAGATGGTCGCGGGCGAGTGGTGCGGCCGGAGCGCGCGGTCTCCGGCGATCGCGCCGGCCGCCCCGATCATCAGCAGGCCGGCGTCCCAGCTGAGGTCGAGCATGCCTCCGCTCGTGAAGGTCCCGCGCAGCGCCGCCGCGGCGTAGAACAGATCCCCGATCGCGAAGACGACGACCCCCGGCAGGATGAGCGACGCCGTCGCGGTCGGGAAGGCGGTGCGCCGGAGCAGCTGGATCAGCACCATCCACAGCACGGTCACACCGCCGATCGACCAGCCGATGCTGGTGAGCAGCGCGGCGAGCGGGGGAGGTCCGGCGGGAGCGAAGAGAGGATTGAGGAAAAACCGGTAGGCGAGCGCCCCGACGGTAAACGTCACCAGCACCGTGTCCAGCACCAGCTCCGGGTCGGCGCGGCGCGTCGGCTGCCCGCGCGCGAGCGACGCGAACCCGAGCAGGAAAAAGCCGTACATGCCGAGGTAGCCGACGTCGGCGAGCGACGGGTAGCCGGGCGACACGCCGCGCAGCACTTCGTGGTAAGACCACACGATCTGGCCGGCGAGAAAGGCCGCGCATCCCGCGCCGATCCAGATCCACGTGCGGCGTTCCTCGGGCACCGGCGTGCGCTGCGCCGCGCGGAAGCAGCAGAAGGCGCCGAAGGCCGATGCCCACAACCAGGCCATGTTGGCGAACAGCGTGCGGGTGTCGGGATCGAGGGGGGGGAACGCGTACACCACGGCCATCGCCGCCAGCGACAGCGCGGCGACGCTCACCAGCACGCGGGCGGAGCGGCTCAGTCGAATCATGCGGCGAATCCGCGCCTAACCTAACCGCATTATGTTTCGCCGGCCAATGAATCCGCTTGGTTGGATGCGCGCCCCGGAGGAATCGCTCGCGCAGTGGGATAGCTGGACGGCGCTGGCGGCGGCCGCCCGCGCCGACGGCCTCGACCGGGTGCTGGTCTGCGGGATGGGCGGCTCGAGCCTGGCGCCGCAGGTACTCGCGGTCAGCGCGGGAGCGCCGCCCACCTTTCGCGTCCTCGACAGCACCCACCCGGCGGCCGTGCTCGACAGCGAGCGCGCCCTCGACGTCCCCCGCACCCTGTTCGTGATCGCCAGCAAGTCGGGGACCACGGTCGAGACGCTGTCCGTCTATCGCTACTTCGCCGCCCGCGCCGAGCCGCGGCAGTTCGTCGCCATCACGGACCCCGGGACGCCGCTCGAGACCCTCGCCCGCGGCCGCGGCTTCCGCGCGGTCGTTCCGCATCCGCCCGACGTCGGCGGCCGCTATGCCGCGCTCACGGCCGTCGGCATGCTGCCGGCCGCATTGCTCGGTCTCGACGGCCGCACGCTGCTCGAGCGCGCCCGGACGCTGCGGATCGCCGACGCGCAGTCGCTCGGCACGCGCATCGCGGACGCCGCGCGGAGCGGCCGGGACAAGCTGGTGCTCCAGCCCCCGGCGTCGTCCCGCCTCGCCGCGCTGCCGCAGTGGATCGAACAACTGGTCGCCGAGAGCTCGGGAAAAGACGGCCGCGGCGTCGTCCCCGTCGTCGATCATCAGGGCGCGCTCACGGCCGATGCCCAAATGGCTCCTCCCGCGGGCGCTCGTGACCCGCTCGATCTCGGGCTCGAGTTTCTGCGCTGGGAATACGCCACCGCCGCGCTGTGCGAGCGGCTCGGGGTGAACGCCTTCGATCAGCCCGACGTCGACGACGCGAAGCGGCTGGCGCGCGCCGAGCTCGAGCGCGACGCCGCGGCGGTCGAGCGGATCGCGACGCTCACGCCGGCCCAGCTCGCGCGCAGCGCGCAGCCGGGGCGGGGCGACTACCTGGCCGTTCTCGCGTTTCTCGCGCCCACCGCGCCGATCGCCTCCCAGCTCCAGCGGCTGCGCGCCTCGTGGAGCGCGGCACTCGGCGTCATCAGTACCGTCGGCTTCGGTCCCCGCTATCTCCACTCCACGGGCCAGCTGCACAAAGGCGGCTCCGGGACCGGGCTGTTCCTCGTGATCACGGCGGACATCGACCAAGACGCGGCGATTCCCGAGACCGGCCGCACGTTCGGGCAGCTGTTGCACGCGCAGGCGCGCGGCGACGTGCGCGCCCTGCTCGCGCGCGGCCGCCGCGTCGCGCACGTGCATCTCGCGCACACCGACGCGCTCGACGCGCTGCGGCCATGACGGCGTACATCTTTCATCTGATCCCGCACACGCATTGGGATCGGGAGTGGTATCTGCCGCGCGCGGCGTTTCAGGCGCGGCTGATCCCCATGATAGATGATCTGATCGCGCGGCTCCAAAACGACGGTGCGCTGCGCAGCTTCCTGCTGGATGGGCAGACCGTCCTCGTCGAGGATTACCTGCGTGCCCGGCCCGAGCGCGAATCGGACCTGAAGGCGCTCGTGAAGACGGGGCGGCTGCAAGTCGGGCCGTGGTACGTCCTCGTCGACGAGCTGATCCCATCCGGCGAATCGCTGCTGCGCAACCTGCTGCTGGGCGCGGCCGATGCCGAGCGATTGGGCGGCCGCCTCGACGTGCTCTATTCGCCCGACGCGTTCGGGCACCCGTCGGCGCTCCCCGCCGTGGCGCGCGAGCTCGGCATCAAGTTCGGCGTCGTGTGGCGCGGCCTCGGCGGCGGAGCCGGGACGAGCCGGGAGCGCGATCTCTACCGCTGGACCGGCCGCGGGGATCGTGATCTCCTCATCTGGCATTTCCCGCCCGACGGCTACGAGATCGGGGCGGCGCTCCCCGGCTCCGGCGCCGCGCTCCCCGACCGGTGGGCCCGGGTCCGCGCCGCGCTGGTCGCGCGGGCGAGCGGGAAGCACATCCCGCTGTTCATCGGCGCCGATCATCACGCCCTGCACCCCAATCTGACCGGGTTGCGCGACCTTCTGGCCGAGCTCGAGCCGGCGAGCGCGTTTCGGATTTCGCGCCTCGACGAATTCTTTCAAGCCGCCGACGCGCCGGCGACCGCGGGAACGGGCGGCGGCCGCCCCGCCGCCGTCGCGGGCGAGCTGCGGTGGTCGTACGGCTACACCTGGACGCTGCAGGGCGTGCACGGGACGCGCGCGCCGTTCAAGCGCCGCCACGGCGCCGTCGAGCTGTGCCTCGAGCGGTGCGCCGAGCCGCTGGCGGCGCTGGCGCGCCGCCACGGCGGCACGGATCGCCGCCCGCTGCTCGACCTCGCCTGGCGCACGCTCGTGCGCAGCCAGTTCCACGACACGCTGGCGGGAACGGTCATCGACTCGGTCGCCGCCGCGGCGACCCGGCGTCTCGAGGATGTGAGGGCCTACGCCCACGAGCTCGCCACCGGGTCGCTACACGAGCTGACGGGCTACGATCCGGATGTCGCGCGTGAGCGTGCCGACGTGCCGTCACAGCTCGTGCTCTGGAACCCGGCCGCGCGGGCCCGCGGCGGCGTCGTCGTGGCCGACGTCAATTTCTTCCGGCGCGACGTCCGCGTGGGGCCGGGCGATGCGCGCGTGATTGCAGCAGGGAGCGGCGCCGTCTCCTTCTCGCTGCAAACGCACGACGCTCCGGCGAAGCCGGTACCCGTGCAACTCCTCGCCCGGCAGGTGACGCACGACCGGCTCGACGCGGCGCGGCACTATCCCGATCTCGATGAAGTGGACCAGGTCCGCGTGGCATTCCGCGCGCCCGCCGTTCCGGGACTCGGTCTCGCGGTTCTGGAAAGCGGCCCGCCGGTCGGACTCCCTGGAGGCGAGCTCGTGCGCGTTGCCGGGCGCACGCTGTCCAATCGTTGGGTCGACGTCACGCTGGAGCGGGGCGGCGGTCTGACGCTCGTGGACCGGCGAACGAAACAGCGCTACGAGGGTCTGCTCGTGCTCGAGGACGAGGGCGACGCGGGCGATGCATACACGTTCTGTCCCGCGGTCCGCGGCCGCCAGACGCGGTCGCGGGACGGCGGACCGATCCGCGTGCGACGCCTCGCCCCGGGGCCGCTCGTGGCCGCCCTCGAAGCCCGCTACGTCCTGATACGCGGCGTGGACGTGCGTCTGGTCGTCCAGCTCTACGCCGACAGTCCGTTGATCCGCTGCACGCTCGATCTCGACAACCAGCGCACGCATCATCGCCTGCGCGCGCGGGTGCCGATCGGCATCGCCGGCGTCGCGGCGACCGCCGGCGCGGCGTTCGGGACGGAGCAGCGCCCGGCCGTGGCCGCCGATCCGTCCGCCTATCCGCGCGAGACACCCGTGCGGACGGCGCCCGCCCAGCGGTTCGTCGCCGCGTGCCGGGAGACGCGTGGTCTCGCGGTGCTCGCGCCGGCGTTTTTCGAGTATGAGTGGACCACCGCCGGCGATTTTCTCATCACCGTCCTGCGGGCGATCGGGGACCTCTCTCGGGATGACCTGCCCACGCGTCCGGGGCACGCCGCGTGGGTGGCGCCGATTCCCGCCGCGCAGTGCCGCGGCATGACGCGCCTCGAGCTTGCGGTGACTCCCGTATCGACCGTCGATCTCGAGCGCGGCGACCGGCTGCCGGAGCTGTGGGAAGACGCCTTCCTGCCGGTGCGCGGACGGTGGCTGCGGGCCGCCGGTGCGGTGACACCGGCCACGGCGGGGATCGCGCTCGAAGGCACGGGGCTCGTGCTGTCCGCGGTCAAGCCGGCGCAGACGGGATCGCCGCTGGTGCTGCGCTGCTACAACGCCACGGGACGCAAGACGGCGGGGGCGTGGCGGTTCGGCGACGGCGTCAAGACGGCGCACCGCGTTCGCGCGGACGAACGCGACGCGGTGCCGCTCGTGCTCGAGCATCGCGGCCGGACTGTCCGCTTCGTCGCGGAACCGTACGAGATCGTCAGCATCCTGATCACCTGATGCGCGAACAGCATCTCTCCGTCTCGCGCACGGCGCGCTACTTCACGCTCGGCACCCGGGAGCGGGCGCGCGAAGTGTGGATCGTCTGTCACGGCTACGCGCAGCTCGCCGCGCGCTTTCTGGAGCGATTCCGCGCGCTGGACGACGGCGGTCGCTACATCGTGGCGCCGGAAGGCCTGTCCCGCTTCTATCTCACCGAGCGTCCCGCGGAGCGCCGGGTCGGCGCCAGCTGGATGACGCGCGAGGACCGGTTGCGCGAAATCGACGACTACATCGCCTACCTCGAGGCGGTGTGCCGAGCGGTCGCGGGACCGGGGATCCCGGTCACGGCGCTCGGGTTCTCGCAGGGCACGGCGACCGTCTGCCGGTGGGCGGCGCTGGGTGCCGCGCCGATCCACCGGCTGGTCGTCTGGGGTGGCGAAGTGCCGCCCGATCTCGATCTCGGCGTCGCCCGGACGGCGGAGCGGCTGCGCGCCGCGCGTCTCACGCTCGTGTACGGGCACGCCGATCCGTACGTCACGCCCAAGATCGTCGCCGCGACCGAGGAGCGCCTGCGGTCGCACGCCATTCCGTACACCCGCGTCCCCTTCGACGGCGGGCACGAGATCGCCGAGCCCGTGTTACGCGAGATTGCCGCGGCGTCTGGGATCTAGGGCGTCGCGGAGCGCGTCGCCGAGCAGCGTGCAGGCGACCACGACCACCACCAGCGCGATGCCCGGCGCCGTCGCGACCCACGGCGCGTTGACGAGCGTATCGCGTCCCGACGCGATCATGTTGCCCCACGATGGCGTGGGCGGTTGGACCCCAAGGCCGAGATACGACAGTCCGGCTTCGAGCATGATCGCATTGCCGATGCCCAGCGCCGCCGCCACGATCACCGGCGTCAGCGCGTTGGGCAGCACGTGACGCGTCAGCACCCGCAGCCGGCGGGCGCCGATCGCGACCGCGCCATCGACGAACGGCTGCGCGGCGAGCGCCCGCACTTCGCCATGGACGAGCCGGGCGATACTCATCCATCCCGTCAGCCCCAACACCAGAATCACGAGGCCGGTGCTCGGCCGCCACAGGGCCGCCAGTAACAGCAACAGCACGACGCGGGGCAGGGCGAGCGCAAAATCGGTCAGCCCGAGCAGCAGCGCGGAAAGGGGCCCCCGCCCATGGGCGGCCAGCGCGCCGACGGCCATCCCGACAGTCACCGACACCAGCACCGCGAGCAGACCGACGCCCATCGACACCCGCGCGCCGTAAATCAGTCGCGTCCAGACGTCGCGGCCAAAGCGATCGGTGCCGAATGGGTGGAAGTCCCCGGCGCGATCGGTGGCGAGCGGCGGCAGGAAGCGCGTAGCGACGATATCGCCCTGGACGTTGGGATCACCGCTGGTGACGACCGGCGCGGCAAGCGCGCAGCCGATGACCACGACGAGCACCGCGAAGCCGACCAGACCGCGCCGGTCGCGCAGCACGACGCTCATGAGGGGGCCGCTCCCTCCCGCACGCGCGGATCGAGCCAGGCCGCCAGCGCGTCGGCGAGGAGATTCCCCGCGACCACCAGCACAGCGCTGACGGCGGTCGCCGCCATGACGACAGGGTAGTCGCGTCCCTGAACCGCTTCGACCAGCACACGGCCCACCCCCGGCCAGGCGAACACCGCTTCGACGAACACCGCACCGGAGAAGAGGGCGGGGAGCGACAGACCCAGCAGCGTCACCACCGGCGTCGCCGCGTTGCGCAACGCATGGCGCCCGATGACCGCCGCCGGTCGCACGCCCTTGGCGCGCGCCGTCGTGATGAACGGCTGGCTCAGGGTCTCGAGCATCGCGCCCCTCACAAAGCGGGCCGCGCCCCCGATGCCGACGAGGGTCAGCGTCGCGAGTGGGAGGGCGAGATGGCGGAGCTGATCGGCGAGCCAGGCGCTCCCGGTCAGATAGTCACTGTCGATTCCGGCGGCCCCGAAGGCGGGGAGCAGACGCGCCCAGTAGGTGAAGACCAGGACGAGCATCAAGCCCAGCCAATAGCCCGGCAACGCGAACAGCGTCACGGACACGATGGAAAGCGCGGTATCGGTGCGGGAGCCGCTGCGCGCCGCCTGGAGCGCGCCCAGCGCGATCCCGAGCAGGTAGCTCAGCAACAGCGACAGCGCGACGAGCCGCACCGTCGCGGGCCAGGCGGCGCCCAACACCGCGGCGACCGGCAATCCTTTCGCGATGCTGACCCCCCAGTCGCCGCGCGCAAACCGTCCGAGCCATGCCGCGAACTGGAGCGGCAGCGGGCGATCGAGGCCGAGGGCGGTGCGTTGCGCGGCGAGCTGCTCGGCGGTGGCGGTCGGCCCGAGCAGCCGCTCCACGGGATCGCCGGGGGCGAGGTGCAGCAGGAAGAAGGTGAGCGTGACGACGCCCAGCACGACGGCGAGACCGGTGAGGAGCCGGCGCCCCAGTGTGGCCAGCATCGCGGCTGAATCTCGCGCCGGCCATCTTCCGCCGCTAGAATGCGGGCGTGCCGCGCGCGCCACTCTTCCTGCTCGTCGCCGTGGCGTCGCTGTCCGCGTGCCGCGAAAGCACGGTGGGGGCGGCGCGGCGCGGCCGGACCGTCCTGTTTGCCTCCGGTGCCGACCTCCAGAGCATCAATCCGCTCCTCACCGTGCATCCGCTCGCGCGCCAGGTGCAGCGCTACGTGCTGCTCACCACCCTGGCGCGCTACGATTCCGCGCTGGTGCCACAGCCCTATCTCGCGCGCCGCTGGCGCTGGTCGAACGACCGGCGGACGCTGACGCTGCTGCTGCGGCCGGACGTGCACTGGCACGACGGCCGGCGCACGACGGCGCACGACGTGGCCTGGACGATCGAGGCGGCGCGCGATCCCGCCACCGGCTATCCGCGCCAGAGCGACCTCGCGGCGCTCACCAGCGTCACGACGGGCGGCGATTCGGGCGTCGTCCTTCGGTTTGGCGCCCCCATCGCTGCATTTCCAGACGTGCTCACCGACCTCGCGATCCTGCCGGCCCATTTGCTCGAGAGCGTGCCGCGGGCGCGCCTGCGCGAGGCGGCCTGGAATCAGACGCCCGTGGGAAACGGGCCGTTCCGATTCGTGAGTCACGAGCCGAACCGCCGCTGGGTGTTCGCGGCCAACGCCGATTTTCCCGCCGCGCTGGGCGGCCCGCCGGCGCTCGAGCGGCTCATCGTCGTCGTGGTCGATGAGCCGATGATCAAGCTGTCCGCACTCGTCGCGGGGGAGCTGGATTTCGCCGGCATCAATCCCGCGCATGCGACCTTCGTCCGCCGCCACTCGGTCCTTACCGTCACCGACTATCCGCTGATCCTGCCGTACGGACTCGTGCTCAACACGCGGCGCGAGCCGTTCAACGACCTCACGGTCCGTCAGGCCGCCTCCCTCGCGATCGACCGCCGCGAGATCGTGGACGGGTATCTCTTCGGCTTCGCGGCGGTGGCGGACGGTCCGGTGCCGCCGGAGCTGCCGCGCGCCGTTTCCGCCCCCATGCTCCCCCCGCTGCCCGATTCGGCCCGGCGACTGCTTGCCGGCCGGCGCCCGCGCTTCGAGCTGCTGACCGTCGGCAGCGGCGAAGCGGCGCTCGAGCAGATGATTCAGGCGCGTCTCGCCACCGTCGGGTTCGCCGTCACCATTCGCCAGCTCGAGCTGTCGGCCTTCCTCGACCGGGTGTACGGGGCGCGGCACGAGTTCACCGCCGCGGTCATGGGCATCCCGGGTGATCCGGGGCTGGGGTTCCTGCAGCCGCTCGGCGACATCACCGGCGTCGCCCTCCCGCCCGATCCGGTGGCTGCGCAGCGGGTCCTGGCCGAACGCGTGCCGGTGGTGTGGCTGTACCATGCGCGCGGCGTGCAGGGCGTGAACCGTCGTGTGCGGGGCGTCCGGATGGACATGCGCGGCGAGCTCCCCACGGTCGCGTCGTGGCACGTCGCCGCGGGGGCGACGCATTGATGAGACGCCGCGAGCTGCCCACCGAGTTCCAGAGTACCGCGCCGCTGCGACTCGACTTCGCCGGCGCCTGGACCGACGTGCCGCCGTTTTCCGCGCGCGAAGGCGGTGCCGTGGTCAATGCGGCGATCGGACTGCGCGCGCACGTGCGGCTCACCCTCGGCGGCACCGGTGGCCTGCTGCGGCTCGTGTCCGAAGAGCTTGGCGAAACGCTCGAGTGCGCGAATGCCGGCGGCCTCGAGCCCGGCGGGAAGCTCGCATTGCTCAAGGGCGCCGTGCGCATGTTTCCCGTCCTCGGCGGCTTCACGCTCACCACCCGCTGCGATGCTCCGCCGGGATCGGGTCTCGGAAGCTCGGGGGCGTTGGGCGTCGCGCTTGTCGCGGCGCTCGCGCGCGCGCGTCAGGACCGCCTCGCCGAGCGGGATCTCGCCGACCAGGCCTGGCAGGTGGAGACGGTGGAAGCGGGAATCCCCGGCGGGAAACAGGATCAGTACGCCGCCGCACTCGGAGGATTTCAGAAGCTGACGTTTCGCGATCCCGACGTGGGCGTCGAACCGCTGACTCTGGACGCCGCCTTTGCGGAGGCGCTGCAGCGGCACACGCTGCTCTGCTACACGAATACGACCCGCGTGTCGGGGAAGACCATCGCGCGCGTGATGCAGGCATACGAGGACGGCGATCGCGACGTCGCCGGCGCGCTGCGCGCTCTCCGGGAGATCGCCGAGCGCATGGCGGACGCGCTGCGCGCGGCCGACCTCGCCCGCGTTGGCGCGCTGCTGGCCGACAACTGGGCCCAGCAGCTGGCGCTCGATGCCGGGATGCGGACCGCGGACATGGCCCGGCTCGAGCAGGCGGTCGCCGCGGCCGGTGGCATGGGTGGGAAGGCGGCCGGCGCGGGAGCCGGCGGGTGCATGTTCTTCATCGCGCGGGATGCGACCGCGGCCGCGGACGCCGCGCGGGACGTGGGCGCCACGGTGCTGCCCGTGGCGTGGGCCAGTGAAGGGGCGCGCGCATGGTGACCGCCGAAGAGATCGCGGCCCGGCGCGCCGTTATCGGTGATGCCCCCGCATTGCGGGCGCTGCGCGATCATCTGCGAACCCGCGCGCAGCCGCTACTGGAGCGGCTGCCCCCTATTCCGGAGCAGAAGGCGTTGCTCTCGGTCGACGGCGGCGTCTGCGCCGACGACGGGACCGCGCTCGCATTCGACCCGTGGAGTCCCTCGAGCCATCAGTGCCCGCGTTGCGGCCGGCACTGGACGGGGGAACGGCATGACCGCCACTGGGCCCGCTATCAGCACCTGTGGCTCGTCGAGCGCGCCGCTCACCTCGCGGCGTTGGGGGCACTGGACGGTCAGGCGCCGGCCGCCGTCCGGGCGGGGGAGATTCTTACGGGATACGCCGAGCGCTACTGGCGATATCCCAACCGCGACAACGTGCTCGGCCCGAGCCGGCTGTTTTTTTCTACGTACCTCGAGTCCATCTGGACCACCAATTACCTCGCGGCCGCCGCCTTGCTGCGCGCCGGCGGGCGGCTCGACGCCGCCGTCGAGCGCGCCGTCCATCAGGTCGCCGACGAAGCGGCGACGCTCATCGGTGATTACGACGAAGGCTTCTCCAATCGGCAGACGTGGAACAACGCCGCGCTGGCGGCGGTCGCCGTCTGGTTCGAGGACGAGGAGCTGGCGCGGCGGGCCATCGAAGGCCCGACGGGCCTGCTCGCGCACCTGATCCGCGGCTACGGGCGCGACGGCATGTGGCATGAGGGAGAGAACTACCACCTGTTCGCGATCCGGGGACTCCTCACCGGACTCGGCTGGGCGCGGCTCGCCGGCGTGGACGTGGCCGCCGAATCGCGGCTCGCCGAGAAACTCGCCCAGGCGCTGCTCGCCCCCGCCCTCAGCGCGCTCCCCGACTTTACGTACCCCGCGCGGAAAGACTCACGCTACGGCATCTCGCTCGCGCAGCCGGCACATGTGGAGCTGTGGGAGATCGGTCTGGCGCAGCTGGTGCGCGGTGAGCGGTACGCGGTGAGCGGGAACCACGTCACCGCCTGGCTCACCGCGCTCTACGAAGTGCCTCCATCCGAACCGGAGCTCCTCGAATCGTACTTGCACGATGCCGGCACGAGCGACCGCGCACCGCGCACCGCTCACCGCGGACGTAGTGCATTGTCCTGGTGGTCGCTGCTGGAGATGCTTCCCGAGGTTCCGGCGCCCGCCGAGCCGTGGACACCCCCGACGGTGTTGCTGGAAAGCCAGGGCCTCGCCGTGCTGCGCGCGGCCGATCGCTATGCGAGCCTCGAGTGCGGGCCGTACACCGGCGGTCACGGGCATCCCGACCGGCTGCACCTGACCCTGCACGCGAACGGCGTGCACTGGCTGCCCGATCCCGGCGCTGGATCGTATGTATCGCGCGATCTGTTCTGGTACCGGTCCCCGCTCGCCCACAATGCGCCGCGACTCGATGACGTCTCGCAGGCGCCGGCGGAGACGGGGTGCGACCGGTTCGACGATCAGGGCGCCTGGGCGTGGGCCCGCGGCCGTCTGGGCCCGCTCACGCGCACGCTCGTCGCCGGTCCGCGGTACCTGGTGGATGTTCTCGATCTGACCGGAACCGAGGAGCGGCTGCTCGATCTGCCGTGGCACCTCGCGGGATCGGGTGACGTGGACGCTCCTGAGGCGGGGCGGTGGCAGGACGCGGTGCTGGACGAGCCGTTTCTGACGAAGGTCGAGCGGTTCGTCGCGCCGCAGGCGGGCGGCGGCGTCTACCGGATCACGCACGAGAGTTCGGGGGCGCGCCTCCAGCTGCATGTCGTGGGAGGGAAGGGCGTGGAGCTGTGGCGCGCCGAGGGCCCGGGTCTGCCGGGCCGCACGGAGCGCCGCCGGTTCTATCTGCTGCGCACGCGCGCGCGCAACGCGCGTCTCGTCGCGGTGCTCTCGGACGATCACGTCCGGGGTGTTCGGGTGGCGGGTGAAATGATCGAGATCGACACCGCGGCCGGAACTGAGACGCACCGCTACACCGGGGACGAATGGACCACGGGTGACATCACCCTGCGCGGCACGCGGGACGACGAGGCGGGGGTCGCGCCGCTGCTCGAGCTCGAGCGCCCGACGCCGGCGCTCGCCCCCGCGTTCCGGGTCGGCGGCGCGCCCGACCTCGACGGCACGCGCGCCGGGTTCGACGTGTCGGAGCCGCTGCGACTCGCGATCGAGGACCAGTACCGGCGGAGCGAGGAGCCCTATCCGGGGCCCGCCGAGCTGTCCGCCACCGCCTTCGTGGCGTGGGACGACGACGCGCTGTACGTCGCGGTGGAGATCACCAAACCGGATCTCTGCTTCCGGGCTCCCGACGCGCCGCCGCAGCGACTCGACAACGAGCCGGAGGACATTCACTCCGATGGGTTGCAGATCTATCTGCGCGGAGAAGGCGCGCCCGTCGGGTTCCTCGTCGTGCCCGAGCCCGGGAGCGGGCTCCGGGTTTCTGCGGTGAGCGACCTGAACGGCGATCCCTCCGGTGTGCACGGCCGGTGGCGCCAGACCGCCACGGGGTACGCCGTGACGGTGGCGGTTCCGTGGCCGACCGGTTTGCGCCCGCACGTCGGCGCGCGGGTGCGCTTCGACCTTATCATTAATGAAATGCTCCCCGGCCGGACGCGGCGCGCGGGTCAGCTCGTCTGGAGCGGCGGCAACGGCTGGGTGTGGCTGCGCGGGGACCGGCAAAGCCCGGCCCGCTTCGGCGTCCTGGAGCTCGTGACATGATTACCGTCGTGCTCCACGAGCCGCAGGATCTGGTGAACATCGCGCACGTCGTCCGCGTCATGAAAAACTTTGGCGTGCGCGATCTCCGGCTCGTGAATCCCCGCGAATACGATGCGTATCGTGTCGAAGGCATCGCCCATCAGACCCAGGACCTGCTCGCACGGGTGAAGACATTCGAGTCTCTCGGCGCGGCGCTCGCGGATTGCGTGCATGTGGTGGGGTTCACCGCACGGGGGCGCACCGCCAAACGCAACGTCCGGCGGCCGCGGGATGCCGCCGCCGAAGTGACCGCGCTGTCGCAGGGAGGACCCGTCGCCCTGCTGTTCGGCCGCGAAGACCGCGGCCTGGCGAACGAGGCCCTCGACCGGTGTCATCGCATCGTGACGATTCCCAGCGATCCCGGCTATGCGTCGCTCAATTTGGCCCATGCCGTCGTGGTGATGCTGTACGAGCTGGCGCTCGCCCGCGGCGCCGACGACCAGCCCTTCAAAGCGCCGCGCCGTCCCGCCGAGCCCGCCGTCGCCGAGGATCTGGAGCGGCTGTTCGCCGACGTGGCGCGGATGCTCGAGACGATCGATTTCTTCAAGACCCGGAATGCCGACGGCGTCATGCGGACGGTGCGGGAGATCGGGCACCGGACGCCGCTCGACGCCCGCGAGGTGAAGCTGCTCCGCGCCATGGCCATCGAAGTGGTCAAGTACGGTGAACGAATCGCGCGTTCCGGGCTTCACGTCGACCGGTAGCAAGCGGCCCGAGGCCCTCTTCGGCCCCGACGCGGGGACCGCTGTGCCCGCGCGCCTCACGCGCTCGGCCGGCTGCCGGGTGTGGGACGCCGACGGGCGCGAGTACGTCGACTACGTCATGGGACTCGGCGCGGTCGCCCTCGGCTACGGGCATCCGGCGGTCACGGCGGCCGCGCGGCGCGCGGTCGAGGCGGGCGTCGTGGGCCCGCTGCCGCCGGTTCAGGAAGAAGAGCTGGCCGAAGCGCTCGCCGCCCACATCCCCTGGCTCGAGCGGGTGCGCTTCCTCAAGACTGGGGCGGAAGCCGTCGCCGCCGCGGTCCGGCTGGCGCGCGTGGCGACCGGACGCGACCACGTCCTGGGGTGCGGCTACCATGGGTGGCTCGATTGGTGTCAAGGGAGCGCGGAGGGGGCGGGAATCCCCGCGGCGGTGCGCAGCCTGTTCGCCGAGCTGCCGTTCAACGACGTGGCGGGCACGCGCGCCCTGATCCGCGAGCGCGGGCACCAGCTCGCCGCCGTCGTCGTCGAGCCGGTCGTGGTCGCCGAGCCGCGGCGGGAATGGCTGGAGACCTTGCGCGCCGAGACGACGCGCGCCGGCGCGGTGCTGATCTTCGACGAGATCAAGACGGCGTTCCGGCTCGCGATCGGCGGCGCGGCCGAGCGCTACGGAGTGCGCCCCGATCTCGCCGTATTAGGGAAGGCGCTGGCGAACGGCTTTCCGCTGGCCGCGGTCGGGGGGCGGGCGGAGCTGATGGCGGGGGCGGAGCGGACGTGGATCTCGTCCACCCTGGCCACCGAGGGCGTCGCGCTCGCGGCGGCGCGCGCGACGCTCGACGTCTTCGTGCGCGAGCGCGTCTGCGAGCACTTGCACCGCGTGGGTACGCGGCTGCTGCATGGGCTGCACGATGTGCAGCGCCGCCACGCCGCGGCCGTCACGGGCGTGGCGGGCCTCGCGGAGATGTGCTTCCTGCACTACGCGACCGACGAGCTGTCGTGCGCCGTGGCGGTGCGCTGCGCCCGGCGCGGCCTGCTGTTCAAGCGGACCGCCTATAACTTCGTCTCGCTCGCGCACGACGAGGGCACCATCGATCACACTCTGGCGACACTCGATGCGGCGCTGCACGAAATCTAGAATGCCGTGATCAGAGCGCCGACGATGAGGAAGACCACGATCGTCACGATGATCACGACGGCGGTGTAGCCCATCGCGCGATCCTGCGGGACTTTCATGACGATCGGCAGCCCGACGTACAGCAGGTAGAGGCTGTACAGCGCAAACAGCAGGCTGACGAGCGCCAGCGCGGGGATGAGCGCGAACACGCCGCCGATCCACGCCGCCGTGCTGGAGTAGGCCGCCGCCTTCAGCGCCTGCACGTCGTTCTTCTGCCCGCCGAAGTTCGGCGCCAGCAGGCTGATGATCTGCATGATGATGAACACGCTCACGAGGGCGAGCACGTACGCGGCCACGCCGCGGGTGATCGCGGTCGAGACCGGCACGGGATTGGTGAGGCTCGTGAAGGCGATGCGCTGCCCGAAGATCAGCATGCTGATCGTGCCGCAGATCGGGCCGATGGCCGCTAGCGGCATGATGTACTTGCCCCAGATCTCGCCGGGTTTGGTGAATTCCGCGTCGATTTCCCGCCACGTGCTGCGCGGCTGGAGGAGGATGGACTTGGCGCGATCGATGAGCTGCATGCAGGCTCCAGGATGGCGATTGGGTGCCACAAGATATCAAATTGAGTGATGCTCGTCGACATCCACGCGCATTTCCTCTATGGCCGGACCCCCCGGGCGGACTGGCGCGAGCGCAACGCCAGCCGCCTCGCCGCCGGGGAGCGGATCGGCATTTCCGTGCACGTCGCGTCGATCCTGGGCAGCTGGGGCCTCACCTCCCCCCTCTACTTCCCCTCACCGGCCGACGTGACGGCGGGGAACGACGCCCTCCTCGAGCTGCAACGGGCCCATCCCAACCGGATCCGCGGCTACGCCTGCGTGAACCCCAACTTCACCGAGCACGCCCGCCGCGAGATCGCGCGCTGCCTCGATGCGGGGATGGTGGGGATCAAGCTGGCGGCAAGCCGCCGGGCGAACGACCCGCTGCTCGATCCCGTGTGCGCGCTGGCGCGCGAGCGCCGCGTCCCGGTGTTGCACCACATCTGGCAGCACCGCCGCCGGGACTGGCCGGGGCAGGAGGCCTCCGACGCACCGGAGCTGTGCGCCCTCGCGCTGCGCCACCCCGAGGTGTCGTTCATCCTGGCGCACATCGGCGGCGGCGGCGACTGGCGGCATTCGCTGCGCGCCGTGGCCGATGTCGGCAACGTCTATGTCGATCTGTCCGGGAGCGGCGTGGACGGCGGCATGCTCGAGGCGTGCGTCGCGGCTGTCGGCGTGAGCCGGCTGCTCTGGGGCACCGATCTGACGATGGACACGGGATGGGCCAAGCTGCGCTACCTCGAGTCGCTGCTCGGCAAGGAAGAGCTGGTGTTCGTCCGGTGGAAAAACGCCGCCCGGATATTTCCCCCCGGCGCCTTCCCCGCGGATTGATGCGGATCGACGTCAACGCCTTCGTGGGCGCCTATCCATGGCGCAAAGTGCCGGGAACCTCCCCCGACGCGCTGCTCCGCGCGCTCGATCGCAGCGCGATCGACGAAGCCTGGATCAGCCATCTGCCGGGACTGTTCTGGCGGGATCCGACCGAGGGGAACGCCTGGCTGTACGAGACCGCGCGCGCGCAGCAGCGCTTCAAACCCGTCCCCATCGTGCACCCCGGACTCGCCGGATGGGAGGACGTCGTGGCGAACGCGGTGAATGCCGGTGCGCCCGCCGTCCGCTGCGATCCCCTCTACCTCGGTCTCGATCCGGCCGGCGGCGCCATGCGCGTCTGCGCCGCGGCGTGCGGTGCGGCGCGTCTTCCGCTGCTGCTCGCGGTGCGCCTGGAGGACGGACGCCAGCGTCATCCCAACGACGGCGTGCCCGAGCTGCCCGCGGCGGCTGTGCGCGCGTTGCTCCGCAGCGACCAGGACGCGCGGCTCATCGTCACGCACGCCGACCGCGCGTTCATCGAGGAAGTGCACTTCGGATCGACCCCCGAGGAGTCGCGGCGCGTCTGGTGGGACATCTGCTGGATCTGGGGACCGCCCGAAGACCACCTGGCGACGCTGCTCACGACGATCGGCCACGAGCGGTTCGTGTTCGGGACGGGACAGCCGCTGCGCATTCCGGAAACCAGCGTGGCCAAGCTCGATCTGCTCGAGCTGCCGCCGGGCGCGCGGCAGGCGATCGAGTGTGACAACGCGCGGCGCATTGCCTGAGCTCGAGTGGGCCTTGATCCCGGCGGTGCCCGTCCCGTTTCGCGGGACGACGCTCGCGCGCGATGCGCAGCACGCCTACGCGCAGTGGATGGCGCGCCAGCCGGTCGCCGGTGTCGCCGTCTGGGCCCACACGGGGCGGGGACCACACCTGTCGGCGGACCAGCGGCGCGACGTGCTGGCGGTCTGGCGCGCCGCCCTGCCGGGGAAGGTGCTCATCGCCGGGGTGAACAGCGCGGCGATGGCGCGCGAGGCGCGCCACGGCGGTGCCGACGGCCTGCTGGCCTTTCCGCGCCGGGACGAGGCGGTCGCGTATCATGCCGAGCTGGCGCGCGAGGGTCCCGTGATCGCCTTCTATCTGTATGAGGCCGCGGGCGGTGTCGGCTACGACGACGCCACGCTGCACCAGATTCTCGGCCTCCCCGGCGTGATCGGCATCAAGGTCGCCACCCTCGACTCGGTGATGACGTTTCAGCGCATCGCGGCGATCGTGCGGGAACACCCGAACACGGTGCTGATCACAGGGGAAGACCGCTTCCTCGGCTATTCGCTGATGATGGGCGCGCGCGCGGCATTGATCGGCATGGGGGCGGCGCTGACGGATCTCCAGGCCGATCTGCTCACGGCCCGCGCGGCCGAAAACCACCACGCCTTCCTCCGCCTCTCCACGCAGTTGGACGGTTTCAGCCAGACTACATTCCGCGACCCCATGGAAGGCTACATTCGCCGCATGCTCTGGACGCTGGCCTGTGAAGGCGTGATTCCTGAAGACGCCTGCGATGATCCGTGGGGTCCCCCCTTGCCGGCGGCGGAGCGCGAGGCGGTCTGCCGGGCCGTGCGCGAGGCTCGTCGCCTACGCTAGCCCGGCGGTCGTTCCTGCAATCGTGCGCCGCGATGACGCTCGGAGGCTTCGTTCCCATGAACAGGCAACCGCATGTGGCCGTAATCGGCGCCGGCGCGTTCGGCGGCTGGACCGCCCTCTACCTGCGGCGGCAGGGAGCGCGGGTCACGCTGCTCGACGCCTGGGGACCGGGGAACGCGCGCGCCAGCTCGGGCGGCGAGACGCGCGTCATTCGCGCGACCTACGGTCCGCGCGCGGTCTATACGCGCATGGCGGCCCGCGCGCTCGATCTCTGGAAGGAGCACGACCGCCGCTGGCGCACGCAGCTCTACCGCGGCATCGGCGTGCTGTGGCTGGTCGAGACCGACGACGCGTACGAGCGCGCGGCGCTGCCGATTCTGCGCGACGCGAAGGTGGCCGTCGCCGAGCTGACGGGCGCCGAAGTCGCGCGCCGGTTTCCGCAGATCGCGGGCGACGGCATTCGCTGGGCGATCTTCGAGCGGGATGGCGGTTATCTGTTGGCTCGGCGCGCCTGCGCCGCCGTGCTCGACGGCTTCCGCGCCGAGGGAGGAGAGTACCGGCAGCTGGCCGTGCACCAGCCGCCCGCGCCGCGCGGCGGCGAATTGACCGGGGTGCCGTTGAGCGACGGCACGACGCTCACCGCCGATCGCTTCGTGTTCGCCTGCGGTCCGTGGCTGGGAGCGCTGTTCCCCGACGTGATCGGCGAGCGGGTCCGGCCGACGCGCCAGGAGGTGTTCTTCTTCGGCACGCCGCCGGGCGACCGGCGGTACACCGAGGACGCCATGCCCGTCTGGGCGCATCACGGCGCGCGCTTCATGTACGGCATCCCCGGCAACGAATGGCGCGGCTTCAAGGTCGCCGACGACACCCGCGGTCCCGTGTTCGATCCCACGCACGGTGAGCGCGTCGCGACGCCGGAGGGCGTGCGGACGGTGCGTGCCTACGTCGGCGAGCGGTTCCCCGGCCTGAAGGATGCGCCGTTGCTCGAGGCGCGAGTGTGCCAGTACGAGGACTCTCCCGACGAGCACCTGATCATCGACCGGCATCCCGCCGCGGCGAACGTTTGGCTGGTGGGTGGGGGCTCGGGGCATGGGTTCAAACACGGCCCGGCGGTGGGGGAGCTCGTGGCGCGCCTGGTCCTCACCGGGGAGGTGCCGGATGCGCAGTTCAGGCTCTCCCGCTTTACTCGCTAAGGACTTCGAGCGGTTCGGCCGCGAGCTTCCGCGCGACTTCGCCGGCCACGTGCGCGATGCGTATCGCATCGACCTGTCGGCGCGCTACCTCGGCCGCACGATCCCGCATCCCATCGGGAAGGGCTCGGGCCAGCTGTCGCTCAATCCGGGACAGCTCGAGACCGACGCCGACGCGGGGCTCGCGTTCGCGGTGCTCAAGACGGTCATCGCGCAGGACGCGGGTGGCGTCCAATCGATGGCGGCGTGGGCGATCCACGAGACCAAGATGAAAGTCGAGCGGCGCGGCGACGGCTGGACCGTCACCTGGAAGGGCAGGGGCTGGGACCGCTCCTTCGACGACTACCTCGCGCTGGTGCGCGCGGCGCGCGACCTCGGCCGCGCCGGACTCCTGCTCGCCGTGCCGTCGGTGAAGTACCATCTGCCGCGTCTGCACGAGCCGTTTCGCGACGCCGAGTACGCGTTCACGACGCGCGCATTGGCCGACGCGTGGGGCGAGTCGCCGCTCCTCGTCGAGCAGGATTTCTCGCCGACACTCGCGGGGGATCCGCTCGCTGATGAGCAGGCGCACATTCTGCGCTGGCTGCAGGAGGCGCCCGACCGCATCCGGGCGCAGGCGCCGGTTCGGCTGGCGATGAAGCTCATGAATGCGCGCTTCGACGATGCCTTTCAGCTCGAGATGATGGAAGCCGCGCGCGGCGCCGACGCGCTCGTCGTCTTCAATCGACTATTCGATCCCGTCGCGAACGTGGCGTACGGGGGCGGGGAATTGAGCGATCGCAATCTGCGGGTGTTGCAGGCCGTCGGACCGTCAGGTCCTCGGGCCGTCGATCTGTGCGGCACCGGCAACATCCACACCGGCCGCCTGATCCTCGAGTACGCGCGGCGCCGCTGCTCGTCGGTCCAACTCCACACCTGCTTCCAGCTCCCGCTCGAGGAGTATCCCGCCGCGGCGGGATCGCGGACGCAGCGCGCCCTCCACGCGCTCGTGTTCCATCCCCGCGACGGGCTCATCGCCGGCTTGCTCGCGCTCGAGGCGCAGGGTGTCGTGTCGCGCCGCGACGGGGAGCTGCACTTTCTCGATATCGTCGATGCACATCGCGCGCGCTGAGCTGCACGAGCTGGTGCTGCCGCTGGTCGAGCCGTTCGTCATCTCCGGCGGCGTGATCGAGGAACGCCGCTCGCTGATCGTCGTCCTGCACGACGACGCGGGACACAGCGGGTACGGCGAGTCACCGCCGTTTCACCTTCCGTTCTATTCAGAAGAGACGCTCGCCGGCGCGCGCGACCTGATCGCCCGCGTTCTCCTCCCGCGCGTAACCGGAAAGGAATTCGCCTCACCGGAGGCGGTGGACGCCGCGGTGCGGGAGGGCATCCGCGGGAACTGGTTTGCGCGCGCCGGGGTCGAGACCGCGGCCTGGGATCTCGAGGCGCACGCCCGCGGTTCGGGCCTCGCGACGCTCCTCGGTGAGCGGGTGGACGTGACCCCGGCGGGCAGCGTGGACTGCGGCGTCGCGCTCGGCATCCCCCCCAACCGCGATGCGGCCGTCCTGACCCGCTGGGTCCGCGACGCGGTGGAACGCGGGTACCGCCGGGTGAAGATCAAAGTGGCGCCCGGATGGGACCGCGCGGCGGTGGCCGCCGCGCGGGCGGGCCTCGGGCGCGCCGATCTCCCGCTCACGGTCGACGCCAACGGCGCCTACGAGTGGCCCCGCGACGAAGCGGCGCTGCGCGCCCTCGACGACGCCGGCCTGCTCTACATCGAGCAGCCGCTCGCCCCCGACGAGCTGGTAGGCCATGCGCGCCTCAGCCAGGCGCTGCGGACGCCCGTCTGCCTCGATGAAACGCTGCGCGACGCCCGGGCGGCCCGTCAGGTCATGGCGCTGGGCGGCCCCAAGGTCTGGAACATCAAGGTGCACCGCGTCGGCGGGCTGACGGAGGTCTGTCGCATCTACCGCCTGGCCGAGGAGTATGGGGCCGAGCTGTGGGGCGGGACGATGCCCGAGTCGGGGATCGGCTCGCAGGCCGTGCTGGCGGCCGCCGCGTTGCCCCGCTTCGTCTACCCCTCCGATCTCGAGCCCTCCAGCCGCTGGTTCGGACGTAACGGCGACGTCATCAAGCTCACCATGGGACGGGACGGCCGGATGGCGGTGCCGCGACAGTCCTGCGCGCGGCTGCTGGACCCGGGGCGGTTCCGGGTCTTGACCACACCTATACCTTAGGCGCGATGACCCGACCTCCTGCCGACTACTGGGCCACGCACCTCTACCTCAGTCCGCGCCAGCGGCCCAAAGCGGATCAGCCGATCCGGGATTTGCCGACCCGGGCCGCGCAGCGGTTCAAGAAGGCCCGCGAAGAGATCCGCAGCCTGCGCCATGTCACCGAGCAGGTCGTCTACCTCGGCACCGTCTGGAAGTGGGTGTGGATGTACGAGGTGGGGGGGCGCAAGCTCGGCTATCTCCATCCGATGTCGTCGGGCGTGAGCGGCACGTTCGTGCTGACGGATCTCGAGGAGCAGGAGATCAGCGCGACCAATGGACTGCCGCGCATCGTCAAACAAGCGGTGAAGGACGGCGTCATGTCGGGCGCCGTACGGCAGTGTTGGATGGAGTTTCCCGATTTGGACGCCGTCTCCGCATTTGTGGACGTCGTCCGCCTGAAATACCAGCTGCTCGCGCGGCCCGAATGACGCCTTGTGCGGCCTTTGCCGCCCTGCATACATTCGGGGGCCCGGAAACAGCCCACAGCGCCGTACCAATACCAAGCCATCGAGGGACGATCTGCGTTTAGCCGGGATGGTGGTGCCGCTGGTCCTCGCTCTCCCCGGGGCGGGAGCGCTCGCGGCGCAGACGGGCAATCAGCGCGCCCAGGCACCGGTCATCAGTGACACGGCGGATCTCGACGGTCCCCGCCAGCCGATCTTTTTTCGCCACGACGTGCACAGCGGCCAGGATCAGATCCCCTGCATGTATTGCCACTACTCGGTCGCCGTCTCCAGCGAGCCCGGCATTCCCTCGCTGCAGACCTGCATCGGGTGCCATCAGCTGATCGGCGGCTCCACGCCGTCGCATCAAGCCGAAATCAAGAAAGTCCGCGACGCCTGGCGCGAGCGGAAACCGCCGGAATGGATCCGTATCCACGCCGTCCCCGGGTTCGTCCGGTTCCCGCATCAGCGTCACATCAAGGCCCTCGGTCTCCAGTCCTGCACCAAGTGTCACGGCGACGTCCAGCGCATGCCGCAGGTCTACCAGGTGTCCACACTGCGCATGGGATGGTGCGTCCGCTGCCATGTCGAAAACAAAGTCAGCCGGGACTGCACGGTATGCCACTACTAGGCGGACGCGCACGGACATGACCCCCCCCGAGACGATCGATCGCCGGCGATTCCTCCAGGTGCTGGGCGTCACGGGGACGGGCGCCGCGGCGCTGTCGGCCTGCGGCATCGGCGCCGAGCCGACGGAAAAGCTGATCCCCTACCTGATCCAACCCGAGGATCAGATCCCCGGCATCGCGACGTACTACGCCTCCACCTGCCGGGAATGCACGGCCGGCTGCGGCCTGCACGTCCGTGTTCGCGAAGGCCGCGCGGTCAAACTCGAAGGCAACCCCGACTCGCCGGTCAACCGCGGCCGGCTGTGCGCGCGCGGCCAGGCCGCGCTCCAGGGACTCTACAATCCCGATCGCGTGCGTGCGCCGCTCGCGCGCAACGCCGCCGGCGGGTTCGACCCGATCACGTGGGACGAGGCGATCGGGCGGCTCCAGTCGCGCATCGCCGCGGCGCGCGGACGCGGGGTCGTCTTCCTGGCGGGCGCGGAAGCGTCGTCGCTCGGCGATCTCGTGGATGAATGGATGGCACAGGTCGGCGGCCGCCGCGTGAGCTACGAGCCCTTTGGATTCGAAGCGCTCCGCGCCGGCAATCGCCTGGCGTTCGGCACGGCGGCCATTCCCTGGTACGACTTCGCCAACGCCAGATATGTGATGTCGTTCGGCGCGGACTTCCTCGATACGTGGGTCTCGCCCGTCGCCTTCCAGAACGGCTTCGCCCGCGCGCACGCCTTCGACGCCTCGCGCGCCGCCTCGATGGCCAAGTTCGTCTACGTGGGGCCGCGCCAGTCGCTCACCGGCATGAATGCCGACGAGTGGATCGCCGCCACGCCGGGCACCGAAGGGCTGCTCGCCCTGGCCATGGCGCAGGTGATCGCGAGCCGGCGCCTCGCTCCCGCGGCCGCCGACGCCGGCCGTCTGAGCGACGTGCTCGGACGCCACACCCCGAACGCCGTCGCGGAAATGGTGGGCATCGAGCCGGCGGTGATCGTCCGCCTGGCGACGGAATTCGCCGCGGCGCGCGGCGGCCTGGCGGTGGCGGGCGGCATCGCGGCCCACTACGCCAACGGCGCCGAGATCGTCGCCGCGGTCAACGTCCTGAACTACGTGGCGGGCGCGATCGGCTCCCTCATCCAGTTCGGCCAGGACGTCGCCGCCGGATCGAGCGGGAGCTTCGGGGACGTGGCGTCGCTCACGGCCGACATGGCCGCCGGCCGGTTGAGCGGCGGCGTCGTCCTGGTGCATGGCGCGAACCCGGCGCATTCTCTCCCCGGGGCGTTCACCCAGGCGCTCGCGAAAGTAGGCTTCACGGTCAGCTTCTCGTCGTACCTGGACGAGACCGCGGCGGCCTGCGATCTCGTGCTCCCCGATCACCACCCGCTCGAGCAGTGGGCCGACAGCCGCCCCCGCGCCGGCGTGCAGGCGCTGCAGCAACCCGTGGTGCAGGCGGTGTTCGACACCCGCCATACGGGCGACGTGCTGCTGCGCGTGGCGGAGCGGCCCGGCACGTTCCTCGACTATCTCCAGGGGCAATGGCGTGAGGTCCAGCGCCGCGCCGGCGGTCCCGCGAGAAGCTTCGAGCTGTTCTGGCAGGAAGCGGTGCAGCGGGGCGGCGTGTTCAGCGATCCGCCTGCTCCGCCGCGCGGCATGCGCCTCACCGATGCCGTCACCACCCTCGGCGTCGCCGCGCCCTCAGACCCCCGGGCCGGCGACGACGACCATACCGTCGTCGTCTTCCCGCATCCCGTGCTGCATGATGGGCGCGGCGCCAACAAGCCGTGGCTCCAGGAGCTGCCCGATCCGGTGTCCAAGATCACCTGGCACGGCTGGGTCGAGGTGCATCCGGAGAGCGCCGCCGGTTGGGGCCTGGCGACCGGCGACTTCGTCTTGCTCAAGTCGCCCTACGGCGCCGTGAAGGCGCCCGTCTGGATTACGGCGACGGTCCGCCCCGACGTCCTCGCGGTCCCGACGGGGCAGGGGCACGCCGCCTACGGCCGCTATGCCAAGGACCGCTCGTTCAACGCCTTCGAGCTGCTGGGCGCGCAGACCAACGCGTACGGCGGCCGCACGTTCGTCGTCCGCGCCAGCCTCACCAAGACCGGCGAGCACCGCCGCATGGCATCGACCGAAGGCAGTCCGCGCGAGCGCGGCAAGGGATCGGTCGAAGTGCTGAGCGTAGCGCGGGCGGGGGCGCTCAAGCCGGGCGAGCATCCCTTCCATCATGAGGAGACACCGGAATACGCCGCCGAGGCGGTCGAGTGGTGGGCCGACCGGCAGTTCGAACAGGCGGAGCTGGGCGACTACGCGGGCCAGCAGCCGCGCTGGGGCATGGCGATCGATCTGTCCAAGTGCACGGGCTGCTCCGCCTGCGTCACCGCCTGCTACGCCGAGAACAACCTCGCGACCGTCGGTGAAGAGCTCGTGTCGCGCGGCCGCGAGATGTCGTGGATGCGGATCGAGCGCTACTGGCTCACCGACGATCACGGCACGCCGCAGGGCGCCGTCAGCTCGCCGATGTTATGCCAGCAGTGCGGCAACGCGCCGTGCGAGCCGGTTTGTCCGGTGTACGCGGCCTATCACACGCCCGACGGGCTGAACGGCCAGGTCTACAACCGCTGCGTCGGCACGCGCTATTGCGCGAACAACTGCCCCTACAAAGTTCGCTACTACAACTGGTTCAACTTCGCCGAGCCGGACGGCGCGTGGGAAGCGTGGCCCGAGCCGCTCCCCATGCTGCTCAATCCCGACGTCACGGTGCGCGAGAAGGGCGTGATGGAGAAGTGCACCTTCTGCGTGCAGCGGATCCGCGGCGCGCAAAATGACGCGCGCCTCGAGGACCGCAACGTGCGGGACGGCGAGATCGTCCCCGCCTGCGCGCAGTCGTGTCCCTCCGAGGCGATCGTGTTCGGCGAT